>JAQBUY010000009.1 GCA_027623775.1 Pseudomonadota bacterium | reverse complement strand
TGAAGTTACCCTCCATAAGGGAGAATATAAACGCTCTTTCATCGACTGTATTATTGATATGCATGAGTTCAATACCAGGATCAACCCTACTTACGATATTAGTTTGAATCCAATCATTAATCTTATTTTGAATTTTAGATATTTCATCTGAGTTAATGATTTTTTCTTCTACCAATAGTTTAAAATGTGGTCTTAATAACGACTCCCCTTTAGTAATTTGCGCTATATCATCGTCTCCCCAAGTAATAAATAACCCCTCAAGATTCCCATTAGCACTTTGCTTAAAGGATAGTTTTAAGCTGTTGTCAGGAGCACTAATAAAGTTTTCTAAGTTCATTAAGATTTTAGATGAAATTTCTTCAATAATAATTTTTTTATAGTTTTCATTTAATATGCCATTAAATTTATCATAAAAAACTAATCTAAACCCCTCTAATTTTCCAATTATTTCAGTTTTTATTGAAATATATCCACTATCGTCCATGTTTATGTTCTTTGAGCTAAGATTCAAATTTTGAACAATAGCACTTTGATTTTTATCAACAAATTTTTGCAATAAGCTATTATGAATTTCGTCAGAGAGTTTATTTTCAATCTCTTCAACAACTTTAATCCAATTATTATTATGAAGCCACTTATTATGATTGGTTATGTAAAGCCATGTTCTAGTTTCATTTAAGTTATAGATAAGGTCATTAATATTGCCTTTGTAATCTTCTAATTTTGTAATATTTGATCTCAGAAAATCTTCTGATAATTTCCATTCGTTATTAAATAATTCTCCATAGACATTAGCTAATAAAATTAAATGTTTTTCATCAGATATATTTTGAAAATCTGGAATTCTACAAATATCCCATAAGTTTTTTAATTCCTCAGGCGTATTAATGGGATACTTTTTTTTATAATCTCCAAGAAATTTCATTAAAAATTTTTGATCAGCTGCATCTTTTTTCAGAACTAATTTTGGATTTGGAGGGCTTACTCTTAGAGACCTAATTAAATCATAAGGCGACTTAAAAGAAAGAAGTGGGTTTCTCCAAAAAATTTTTTTTATTGGTTCAAACTTATTTAATTGAATATTATCCACTGTCTCTTTATTTTGAAATCTGGCATTCAGGGTACTCCCGAAAAAACCAGCTTTGGTATATCTTCCGGCTCTACCTGCTATTTGAGCTATTTCTAGATCGTTTAACGGGCGGACATACTTTCCATCAAATTTTTCCAAACTAGTAAAATATACCTGGGTAATATCTAAATTTAAACCCATGCCTATAGCATCGGTGGCTACAATATAATCTACATCGCCATCTTCATATAATTTAACTTGAGCATTTCTTGTCTTAGGGCTTAGGGCTCCTACTACAAGCGCTACTCCTCCTTTAAGCATTCTTATTTGCTCCGCAACTTCATATAAATCAATTAAGTTAAAGGCTATAATTGCAGATCTTGGTTTAATATTTTGAATTTTTTTATGTGATATAAAACTCAATTCTGAAAATCTATTTTTAAATTTAATCTCAGCATCAGGGATCAATTCACGAATTAAATTTTCCATAACACTTGAACCTAAAAAAATTGTTTTATGTTCACCCCTCACATATAAAAGTTTTTGTGAAAAAATATGACCACGTTCATAGTCTGAAGTTAACTGAATCTCATCTACACAAATAAATTCAAAATTTTTTTCTGGCATTGATTCGACTGTGCAAAAAAAATATTTAGCATTTTTAGGAATTATTTTTTCTTCACCCGTAATTAATGCAATTTCATCAACTGCATATAATTTACATGCCTTATCATAATTTTCTCTAGCTAAAAGACGTAATGGGAAACCAAAAGCCCCATTTTTATACAAAAACATTTGTTCAAATGCATAAAAAGTTTTTCCTGTATTGGTTGGCCCTAAGATTATTTCTATAAAACTCATTTAAAAAAAAATACTATAACAAATAAGAGGTTGACATAGTTAAATCTTTTTTTAATCTTTTAATTAGATAGCGAGTAATTAATATTCGCACGTTACTAACTAGTTAGTAAGATAAATAAGGAGGCTATAATGGCTGCAAAAAAGAAAAAGGCTGCACCTAAGAAAAAAGCTGCACCTAAGAGAAAAGCTGCTAAGAAAGCAGCACCGAAGAAAAAGGCTGCACCTAAGAGAAAAGCTGCACCTAAGAGAAAAGCTGCACCTAAGAAGAAAGCAGCAGCTAAAAGAAAAAAAAGATAATTTTTTAACTTTTAATTATTTAGAAGTTCACTTAAAAGCGGGTTATAATAACCCGCTTTTTTATGTTAAAAATATCCAATCTCTCTTTTGCGCGTGGTAATAAATTAGTTTTAAAAAAAATTAATTTATCAATATCTCATTCTGATATTTTGTTAATTAAAGGACCTAATGGAAGTGGGAAATCCACTTTACTGTCATGCTTGGCTAATTTTATAGAACCATTAGAAGGTACCGTTCATTATTTTTCAGATTTGATCAACCCTACTATTTCATCAAAAAATTTTATTTTTATTAGTGAAGAAAATTATGCCTATGAAGATCTCTCAGTTTTAGAAAACATTCATTATTGGTTAACTATAAATGGAGTAACTCCGAATGATAAAGCAATCGATAGAAGTATTAATTATTTATATGGTGAGTTCGATATCAATAAGAAATTTCTACATTTATCTTTTGGACAAAAAAGAAAATTGAGAATGTTGCTATTGATGCTAATCGACAAGCCTATATGGATATTAGATGATCCATTTAACGGCTTAGACGAAGAGTCAATTAAAAAATTAACAAAAATTATATCTATGAAAAGAGATCAACAGGGTATGATAATTATTGCGACTCACATCTTGCCAATGCTTACAGGATTGAAAGAATATAATCTATTATGATAAAAAAATTTTACGCACTTTGCTTAAAAGAGTGGCAACTAATGCTATTAAAAAACACTCAAACATTGATTTTATTTTGTTTTATTATAATTGCTTCGTCTATCTTTGGTTTGGCTTTACGTTATATACAAATTGACAGTAAAATATCTATGGCCGTAATATGGATTTTATTATTTCTAGTAGTTATTATAAAAGTTGAAAAGGTTTACTTAGAAGATTTTAGTGATCCAAAAATTCAGCAATATTTAACTTCAATATTTGCTCTTGAGGTAATTGTCTTAATTAAAAACATTATGATCTATATAAATTTAACTTTGTTCTTTTTGATAACATCTCCCTTGATATTTCTTACTCTTTCACTTGATTTTAAATTTTTTTGGCAAATTAATATACTGGCGGCTTTATCTCTTCTTAGTCTTGTATTTATATCGTCTATAACAGCTTCAATTTCAAATTCCAAAAGTAATCGTCTTGCTATTACTAGTGTAGTTACACTCCCTCTCTTTATACCTATTTTAATATTTTCTATAGGGGCTCTAGATATGGACTTAGGAAATATAAATTCTTACTTATTTTTCTTTGCATATTTTTTATTAAATCTTGCTTTTTCACCGTTATTAACTAGTTTTGCTTTAAAAAAACTATCTATGTAAATGATCGTTCTTAATCCAAAAACTCTAAGCACTTTTTTTGACAAATATAAAAAAATATTATTTTTCTTATTTTTAACTTTTTCAATTATTTCTTTAGGAATGATTATTTTAATAGATAATGATTATTATCAAGGGGTTTCTTTTAAAATTATGTTTATTCATGTCCCTGCAGCATGGCTTTCACTAATACTTTTTGGAATCATGGGTACCGTGAGTATTATCGGACTTGTCTTTAAATCACCAATATCTTTTATTATTGCCAGAGCTATATCTCCAATTGGATTACTAATGAGTATAACTGTTTTGATAACTGGCTCTATATGGGGTTACTTAACATGGGGGACATTTTGGGTATGGGATGCGAGACTTACTTCTATGTTAATACTAACTTTTATTTATTTGGGTCATTTTATGCTCCTTAACTCATTTGAACATTTCCAAAAATCTGATTTTGCAGCATCAATATTAGCAGTAATCGGACTGGTTAACCTTCCTGTCGTCAAGTTTTCAGTTAATTGGTGGACGACATTACATCAAGGGGCTAGCGTATTTAAAATTGGAGGGCCAAGTCTTTCTGGAATTTATTTAACAACTCTGATGATTAGTTTTTTCTGCATTTTAATCCTTTGTTTGTATTGGATAATAAATATTTTTGTGACAATTACTGAAACAAGAAGATATGAGAGAAGGAAGCTATTTAATGAATAGTCTCTATTTTGTCTTAATATGCTATGGTTTTTTCATAATTTTAGCTGCTGTGACAACGATTATAATTATGAACAGTAAAAAAAGTGTATTAAATAAGATAAGTGAAATTTCAAAAAATCAACCAACAGATAAAAAATAGACTTATTTTTTTTGTTATAATTTTTATCTGTTTTGCTAGTTCCATATATTTAACTAGTTATGCCTTAAAAGACAAAATTTCTTTCTTCTATTCACCTTCAGAAATTGATCAATTGGAAATTGGAGAAAATCAATTACTGCGCATAGGAGGCTTATTAAAGAAAGATACTTTGAGATTAGAAAATGCCATTTGGCATTTTGAGATAACAGATGAAAATGGAATTTCTGTTCCCGTTATATTTGATAAAACACTCCCTAATCTAGTTGAAGAAAATAAGGGCATTATCGTTGAAGGTTTGCTAAAAAATAAAGTTCTAATTGCAAATACTGTACTGGCAAAACATGATGAAAATTATATGCCTCAAAGCGCTATTGATAAAATGAAGTCCGAAGGTATTTGGAGGGGAGATTAATTGTTATTATTATTGGGTCAATTTTTTATTTATTCAAATTTGTTTTTAGTTTTATTATTTTTATTTCTTCATCATAAATTCTCGTATTCAGTTAGTAAAATCATTTTACTTTTCATTGGGATAACAGGTTGTATGCCATTTATTGTTTTAATGATTGGCTTTATTATTTCAGATTTCTCAATTTTAAATGTTGCTACAAATTCATTTATTGATGATCCATTATTTTATAAAATTGCTTCTACATGGGGAAGTCATGAGGGATCAATTTTATTATGGATATTTATAATTAATTTATACTTAATCATCTATTTATTTAATAATAAAGATTATAAAAATATAATTAGAAATATTTTATTAATTGAAATTGGTTTTATATTTTATGTTATTGTAAGTTCTAATCCTTTTATTTATTTAGAATCTTTTGCTAATAGTAAGGGCTTGGGACTTAATCCCGTTCTTCAACACTTTTTATTTGTTATACACCCTCCGGTATTATTTTTAGGATATATTGGTCTTATTATTCCTTTTGCAGTTGCTGTTCATATTTTATCAGCACAAAAATTTGATCAAAAGTATTTCATTACAATTTTAAAATGGTCAAAAATTTCATGGTTCTTTCTTACTTCAGGAATTGTTTTAGGATCATATTGGGCTTATTCAGAGTTAGGTTGGGGAGGTTGGTGGTTTTGGGACCCAGTTGAAAATGTTTCTTTAATTCCTTGGCTATTAACAACTGCTCTGATTCATTCAACCGCTGTATCAATTAAAAAAAATGAATTAAAAATTTGGTCTCTTAATCTTTGTCTTTATGCCTTTATTGCTGCCATTTTTGGCACTTTTTTAGTTAGATCTAATTTAATTATTTCTGTACACAGTTTCGCTAGTGACCCACTAAGAGGAATGTATCTTTTGGCAATTATTGCCTATCTTCTATCTTTTGCATTATATTTAAATATGAAGAGCATCAAATTATTTAACCAAGATAGATTTAATCTAGTAAGTAGAGAAAGTTTTTTACTATTTAATAATATATTTTTTATTGCTGCTGCTCTCACCGTCTTTATAGGAACAATCTACCCACTTTTTGCAGAAATAGCTTATCAAGAAAAAGTTTCTGTCGGCGCTCCTTACTATAATATCACTTTTAATATCTTATTGGCGCCAGCAATCTTATTAATGGCTATTGCCCCTCAATTATCCTGGGGAGGGAATACTGTGAATTTTAAATCTATCTTTAAATTAGTCCTTCTGACTATCATGGTTGGTATAATATTTTTTTTAGTGTGGAAAAATATTTATTTTACTTTTGCAGCTATATTATGCTTTCCTATTATCGCAATGAGCATCATTACAATTCCCTCTTTATTAAAAAGCATGAGCCTTTCTTTTGTAAGTCAGTGGTTAGCTCATTTAAGTATAGCTTTATTTATCTTAGCGGCCGTATTTACAGAACAGTTTGACAAAGATTATAATATAGAATTTACCAATACATCAAACATGACTCAATCGTTAAGTCCTGAAATTCAAGTTACTTTAAATAATATTAATGAGAGGTCATACAGCAATCATCAAAAAATTGAAGTAGGTATTACGATTAATAATTCAGGTAAACTTATTTTATTAAGTCCTTCTAAAAATATCTATCAACCCTCCGGACAAACCACGACAGAAGTTTCAAAAAAAAGTTATTTCTTTGATAATTTTTATTCTACAATTACCAGTATTACTGAGAATAATGTAATTTTAAATATAGTTTATAAGCCTTTAATTAATTTATTATGGCTTTCGACTATATTGTTAATATTAGGCATAGGTTTATCAATTTTTAGAAAAGAAAAATATGAATAAAATTAAAATTATTATTATACCTATAATATTATTAGCCATAGCTTTAGTCATAATTCTTAATTTAAATAATGATAGAAATTTAGTTGAAAAATCCTACCCCCCATTACCACAAATAATTTTTGAAGAATTGAGTTATTTCAAGAATGAACGAATAGGAAATAATTTAAATGACAAAAAATATATGATTAATTTTTTTGCTTCTTGGTGTGCTCCTTGTTTAGCTGAGCATCCTACTTTTATGAAACTGAAACAAAAAGGTATCATCATTATTGGTATTAATTTTCGTGATGAAGAGAGCAATCTCAATCAATGGTTAAATGAACATGGGAATCCTTATGAGTATGTTATACGCGATGATGGTGATATTGCCTTTAAACTTGGATTAATAGGCGTTCCTGAAACTTATTTTATTGATAAACAGATCATATATAAAAAAATTCAAGGCCCTTTATTTGGAAATGATATTGAAGAATTTCTATAAATTATTTTTACTTTTTTTATTATTGTTTCCTTTTAATGTCACATCCCAGGAACAAATAAGAATTGATTTTTATAAGACTATTCGATGCCTTGTTTGTGACGGACAAAGCATTTATGACTCTGAAACAGCTTTTGCCCAAAATTTAAGAGAACAAATAAAGTTGAAATTTAATCAAGGTCTTACAAAAAAAGAAATCAAAAATGAATTACTAACAATATATGGAGAAGACATCAGCTTCCAACCAAAAAAAAATAAAATATTTTTATGGTTTAGTCCTTTTATAATTTTATCTTTAATTTTTAGCTTAAATATTAGTAGATATAAAAAAAAACTTAATAAGAAATAGTATATTTTTTTTCGATTTTCTTAAAAATCACTGTTACTAAATAGTTTAAGGCTAAATAAATTATTCCCGCTGCTATAAAAACTTCTATAGGAGCAAAAGTTTTTGATATGATTTTTCTAGCAATTCCTGTCATTTCCATAATTGTAATGACACTTACCAAAGAACTAGCTTTAATCATTAGGATTATCTCATTTGAATAAGCTGGAATAGATTGACGAATAGCTTGGGGCAAAAGAATTCTTTTAAAGGCTTGAAACTTATTCATACCAAATGCAACTGCAGATTCTGCCTGTCCCTTAATGATAGAATTTAAACCACTTCGAATGATTTCTGAGGTATAGGCTGATGTATTAATTGTTAATGCTAGAACTCCACACCAAAAAGGTTCTTTTAAAACTATCCATATAAAAGATTCTCTAATGGCTGTGAATTGAGCAAGGCCATAATAAATAAAATAAATTTGTACTAAAAGGGGAGTTCCTCTAATCACAAATACAAAACTTCTACTAAAACTATTTAATACAATATTTTTTGTAAGTCTCATCATTACGATACCTAAAGATAACAATAGTCCTAAAAATAAACTTAAAATAATAATTTCTAACGAAGCTCCCAGTCCTTTTAAAATATCTAAAAAACTTTCGTAAATTAAATTAAAGTTCATTAGATAAAACCTTTACTGTATTTATTTTCAGCAATCATAAAAAACTTATTTGAGAAGGTTGTGAGAAGAAGATATAGAATTCCTGCTGTGACTAAGAATAAAAAAGGTTCTCTGGTAGATCCTGATGCAATATGAGTTTGTCTCATAATTTCAACTAGGCCTGTAACAGAAATTAAAGCCGTATCCTTTAAAACTAATTGCCAAATATTCCCAATACCAGGAAGTGCGATTCTTAATGTTTGCGGTATCATTATTCCAAAAAGCATCCGTCTGCCCTTAATGCCATAAGAATAAGAAGCCTCAATTTGTCCTTTAGGGATAGCCTTAACGGCTCCTCGCAATACTTCTGTCGAATAGGCAGCACAAATAATACCCACACAAAATGCTCCAATAAAAAAAGCATTGATTTCTATATAGCCATTGTGTCCAAATATGCTTGCAACAAACATGATGGCAGCACTACTACCAAAAAAAAATAAATAAATAATTAAAAGCTCAGGGATGCCTCTAACTACTGTTGTAAAAAAATTTGCTATGAATTTTAAAATCCAACTATTAGAAAGCTTCATAAGAACAAAAGGTATGGCGAGAATTAATCCAAAAACCATAGCACATAAACTAACAGCAAGAGTCATCATACAAGCGCGGAGCATTTCATCGCCCCAACCAGTATCGCCTAATGATAGTAATTCCATAAAGATTTAATAAGAATGGGTGACGACTAAGCGCCACCCAGAAAAAAATAGATTACATAGAAATGTCTCTACCAAACCATTTTTTGGCTATAGTAGAAATAGTTCCATCAGCTAATGAGGCTTTGATTGCATCATTAAACATTTCTCTTAGATCATCGTCTTCTTTTCTAAAAGCGCCTCCGACTCCGTCGCCAAAAGGTCCTCCACCCATAGATGGGGAGACTGATGTAAGATTACTTCCTTCTTTTTTGGACATGTAGTCATCAAAAGCTCCGCAATCAGCAAGACCAATTTCGACTCTACCTGCTCCAAGATCAAGATTAAGATCATCTTGAGTAGAATAAGTACTTAAAAGAGCACTGCTTGCATATTGTTCAATAAAGTTTTGGTGAATTGTTCCACCTTGTACGCCAACTTTTTTTCCCTTCAGTAAAGCAACAACCGAACCAACTACTTTTTGAGTGGCTGCATCTGAATTATTTAAGTTTACACTTTCTAATTCAGACTGATAAGAAGCTAGAGCTGAATCTTTACTAACAACTAAACATGCTCCATCCGTCATATAACCAATAGAGAAATCTACTTTTTCCATTCTCTCTTCGGTAATAGACATACCAGCAATGATCACGTCATACTTTTTATTGAGTAAGGCAGGAATAATTCCATCCCAGTCTTGCGCTACAAAAGTACATTTTACGCCCATTCTATAACAAATTTCTGTTGCCATATCAATTTCTGCGCCTTCTAATTCACCAGCAGCATTTGTGCCATTCCATGGTGGGTAAGCACCCTCTGTTCCAATACGAACCTCTTCCCATTTAGCAAAAAGGGATAAAGGTACAAAAAATAGAGAAGCTATAATTACAAATATTTTATTCAATTTTCTCTCCTTAATAATTATTATTGGGATTAATATAAACTATAAATCTTGAGTTTTTAATATAATTAACTGTTTTAAAGAAGATTTCTAAATAGTCTTTATAAGCTCTGCTGTAATAATTGCTCCAGCTTGAATGTCTATATTCTTATATTTTATAACGCCTTTTATTTTAGCAGTTGAGCGAATATAGAGATCATCGACTTTAATTTCACCATCAACTTCTCCTGCTACAATAAGATTTTCCGCATGGACTTCTCCATTCACTAGTCCTTTTTCTCTAATATCAATTTTATTAGATCTTAGAGTTCCAGTAATTTTTCCATTAAAATCAATATAGTCTTTACCTGTTATATTCCCGTTAATCTCAAGGTCGTCACTGATAAAACTGTGATGAGAGTTAGTATTGCTGGAAAGTGGAAATGTAAATTTATCTTCTGAATTTTCTTTTTTTTCTTGTGAGCCAAAAATTGACATTCAATTATTATCCTCTGAAGAGCTATCTAAGCTTTGAGCATCTAGGTCATGTGGCTCCTCCTGCGAAGGTATTTTTTCAGATGGTGTAAAAGTTGAAAGAGAGCCTGAGTGCTTGACCATTCCTTCAATAGTAGCGCCGAATTTAACCTCTAGCGTTGAATATTCAAAATTTCCTTTTGCTAGAGCTGTGCTATTCACAACAAGGCTATTTTCAGTTCGAATATCTCCTGTAAACTTTCCATTTATAGTCATGTCATGAGTTTTAATATCACCTGTAAGGTTTCCATTTTTTGAAATATATAAACTGTCTGAACTTACAGAGCCATTGTAGGTTCCTGAAATATTTGTATCTTTTGCATTGACGATTCTTCCTTCAAGCAAAACTCCCTCACCAACTAAAATTGATCCACTATCATTGGATATGGGGCTATTTAATTCATTGTCTGTTTCATTTTCCATTTTAAACATACTATATTTAAATTAGCAGGTTTAAAGGGCCAAATTGGGCTGTCTATTTAAGTTGCGATTGCTATGTTTTAATAACACTAAAATTTATAGACAAAATGTGATGCCTATTATTAGCGAATAAAGAAACTATGATAATCCAATAAAGATTTAATAAAAAAAGATAGGAGATCCATAAGGCCTGAATTAAATGGATGAAAAACTAAGTAATGATTTCATTGATGAAGTTTTATTCCTTAAAACATATGTTCGTCAATTTGATTATTTAAAAAAAATTAAAGAATTATTCTCTTCTGTTGAAGAGTATATGGTTCTTCATTGCATTGCATCACACAATAGCAAAGACCTAATCTTAGAAATAAAATCAAGCGGACTTATAGTTGATGCTGATTTATATATTAAAAATTATTGGGATAGCTTGATAAATAAAAAAAATTCAGGCGTGAGCATTCATGGAATTAGTAGAGATACAGAAATACCAAGATCTACAGTTAAACGTTGGACTAATAGTTTAATTAAAAAAGGATTAATTATTAAAAATTTAGATGGTTATCTTGTGCCTACTGGCCTCATAAGAGAGTACTGCAAAGATCTAAGAGAATTAGTTAGCAAGGAGCATATTGATTTTGCCAATTTTTATTCTTCCTTAAAAATATAAATGAATTCTAAACTAATATTATTTGTGTATAATCAACTCCAAGTTGAATCCTGAATTACAGATTATAATTGCTATTGTAACTTTTTCTTTAATGTTATGTGTTGGGCTACTTAGTTCTTTAAATGAAATAAAAAAAAATATTTTCGTATTTGATAAAGACTTCAAAGTGGCTGCTCTTTCACAAATGATACTTGTGCCTTTGATCACGTACATATGCATTACATTTTTTTTTGATATAGACCTAGAATTTAAAATCTTTCTGATGTTAATCGCATTAGCACCAGGAGCTATAATTTCTACAGCCTAAGTTAACCTTTCAGGGGGTAATACCGCGTTGTCATTGAAACTAAGTTTTTATTTAACAATTCTAAGTGCATTTACTCTACCTATACTTTTTAAAATTTATAATGACTCTATAATTGATGGGATAAAGATTGATGTTATTGTGGCTATCTTAAAAATTTCAATACTAGTGATTTTGCCAATTTTTATAGGAGCAAAAATTAAACAAAAATTCCCATATCTTAATAACAGATTAATTAAACTGATTGCTATGATCACTCTTTTATTTAGTTTTGTGATAACTTTTCAAATTTTTAATAGAGATCTAACAATGGAATATTTAAACAAAATTCCTTATATGCTTTTCTTAATAATTTTTTTTATTTTATCTGCAACACTCTTAGGGATAATCTTTAAAATTAAAAAAGAAAATCGAATTACATTAATTATTGAGACTTTTATGCAAAATCAAGCTGTCGTGTTAACCGTTGGCTCAATTGCAATGCCTGCTGATAGTTTACTAGTAAGTTCTTTACTTTGGATGACTATTCAATTCATCATAGGATATATTTTTATATTTATGAATTATAAAAAATAAAATGGCTGAAAATGGAAAATTCACTGGCGGTGCGTATGCATATTTAATGTTTATATCTGATCTTTACACTAGGTGTGGAAAAGATCTTAATTTAACTTTTGATGAATTTATAGTTTTGCAAGTTGTAGTGAGCCAATGGATGTATAATACAAATCAAAATGAGATAAGTAGCTATAATAAAATGTTTGAGGATTCTATTAAACATCAAGACTATTTGAAAACTGTAGAAAACACTAAGCTATCTATTTTAAGTATTGCTAATATTTTAGCACAACCCAAAGAAACAGTCAGAAGAAGGATTCAAAAATTAATTGATTTTCAATTATTAACAAAAAAAGATGATGGGGGGATCATTTTAGGAGAAAACTATATAATGATTATCCGTGAATTTTCTCATGAAACAACTAAACAATTTAGTCGTATGATAAAATATTTAGCTAAAGAAGAGTTAATTCAAGATTTAGTTGAGTTTGACGATCAAGAAATTAATTTTTAGAAATTTAATATTTCTTCTTTAATTTTAAAATAATGATCTTGTGTAGCGCAATTTACTAAATTAAAAAAATGGTATGACTTATTTTTTGTCAAAGACAAATTTTTTCTAAAAGTAGCGTAAGAGGTTTCTTTGAGTGAATTAGTTAATAGAATTGTTTCCCATACAAAAGATTGTTGCTCTTGTTTAATTTTTTCATCCGTTAAACCTTTAGTATCTAAGCATTCAAATAACTTAATCGAAGTCATAATAAAATAAGTTAAGAGACTTTTTTCAGAGTCATTCTCTAAGGGAAATAAAGATTGTGTATCGTAATCTTTATTTGCTAAGTTATTTAGATAGTTGCACTCTTCAGCAATAATAGAAAACTCTTTTAGTAAGTTATCTGCCGTAACATATTCCATAGAAGATTTAGCACCAAGGAATAAAGATCCATTTTCTTTTTTATTTTCTTTAATTTTTATTTTATTTTGGTTTAATTTATCTTTGATTTTTATACAATGTTTTTCAATTTGAAGAAGGCTAGCTGATAAAGAACTAAGCGTATATTTATTAAATTGTTTTTTAATAACCAAAAAATAAAAGCTATCAAGCGATTCCAATTCATTAACATACTTTTGAAACTCTAAGCGCTTGAAAGGGGTCACCATTTTTCCTAAATATTTATTAAATTTATAATCATCATTTTGACGTTTAATTTCGTTTAGATATAAATACCTATCATATTCATTACTATTTGTTCCTATATATAATCTATCCTCCATAATGTCATTCCACTTATCGAAAATTGTTAGGTATTTAAAGGATTTATCAATATTTTTTTTTTCTAAAGATTTTGCCTTCAGATAGGAGCTGTAAGATTTTACACTATCCAAGTTTTCATCTTCATTATTATTTGTAATATGATCATTATAAGTTTAATAATCTTAGACTAATTTAATGAAAATAATCTTTAATGTGACCTAAAATGGGCTATTAAAATTTAGTTTTAAGAGAATAAATGAAAATTAAAAATTACTTTTCTTTATAATAATTGCCAGATATATTTATAAAACCTTTCAATTGAAAAGATGTAATTGTTTCTCCAACTTTCATATCCGGCCCTGTTTTTTACAGAATCCTTGTTGGCCCAACACATAAAGACGATGTCTTTGGAGTCATAAAACTTCTTGTGGATTTAGAGATTAAAGACTATTTCCTAACATCAAATTAATAAAATCTTTAATTAATCCTGTTAACCTTTTTGTTTAAAGTTAGAATATTTTCTGAGAATGCAAATATTAAAATTAACTAATTTAGAAAAAAATTTTGGCTCCAATAAAGTATTGCGCGGTATAAATCTTACTGCCAATCAGGGAGATGTCATCAGCATTATTGGAAGTTCAGGATCTGGTAAAAGCACAATGCTTCGCTGTATTAATTTTTTAGAAAATGCTAATCATGGGGAGATCAATGTATGCGGATTAGAAATTGATTGTGCAAAAGAAACCATTGAAAGACCCAATAAAGATCTTCAAGAGAAAATTATAAATATTAGAAAAAAACTGGGTATGGTTTTTCAAAGTTTTAATTTGTGGTCTCATATGACGATCTTAGAAAATATTATGGAAGCACCCGTTCACGTTTTAGGTCAAAACAAAAAAGAAGCTAAAGAAAATGCCTTATCTCTTTTAGAGCAAGTTGGCATTCAAGATAAAGCCAACAGTTATCCTATTCATTTATCTGGAGGGCAACAGCAGCGTGTAGCCATTGCAAGAGCTCTTGCTATTTCTCCTGAAGTTTTATTATTTGATGAGCCTACATCTTCTCTCGATCCTGAATTAGTTGATGAGGTTTTAGGTGTGATGAGAAAATTAGCCGAGGACGGAAAAACCATGCTTGTCGTCACTCATGAAATGGAATTTGCAAGAAGAGTTTCAAATAAAGTCATTTTTTTACATGATGGTCTGATTGAAGAGGAAGGGCATCCTGACACAGTCTTTGTAAACCCTTCATCAGAGCGCTGTCGAAATTTCTTATTTAATAGACGATCCTAATAAATTTTTATATTTTTAACTTGTGAATTCTTTATTAAATTTTTTATTAAGAGTTGTTGATTTTTATACACTTCTAATCTTTGCATACGTTGTGATATCTTGGCTTTTTCACTTTAAAGTTCTTAGCTTTAATAATATGTTTTTGGTTAGATTGTATAACGGTTTAAAAAAAATGACTGATCCACCTTTGGATTATATTAGACGCTACATTCCTAACCTAGGAGGAATAGATATAGCTCCAGTTATACTAATTTTAATTATTTACTTATTAAAAGACCTGCTCATAGAGTATTGGCCAATAAACTAGGAAACATTTAGGAGAATTTTATTATGACAAAAATTATTGATGGTAAAGAATTTGCTCAAAAAATTAGAAATCAAGTGAAAGAAGATTCAGATCGCTTATTACAAAATCATAAAGTTCAACCTTGTCTTGCTGTTGTTCTAGTTGGAGAAAATCCAGCTAGTAAAGTTTATGTAGGAGCAAAAACTAAAATGGCTGCGGAGTGTAATATTATAACTAAAGATTTTAAAATGGAGGATACGACCGATCAAGCAACTGTTCTTAAAGTTATTGATGAATTAAATAATGATCCTCATGTTCATGGTATTCTCGTTCAACTTCCCCTTCCTAAACAGATAGATGAAAGAGCCGTGATTGATGCTATTGATGTTAAAAAAGATGTTGATGGTTTTCATGCTATTAATGCTGGACGACTTTCCATTGGTGGTGAAATGCTCAAGCAAGCTTTTATCCCCTGTACACCACTCGGATCACTTTTACTTTTAAAAGATACTCTTCCTAATTTAAGTGGTTTAAATGCTGTTGTTGTTGGGAGATCTAATATTGTAGGAAAGCCTATGTCACAACTTCTTATTCAAGAGTCATGTACCGTAACAATTGTGCACTCAAGAACTAAAAATATTGAAGCTCTTTGTGCACAAGCAGATATTATCGTTGCCGGTG
Organism: Pseudomonadota bacterium; assembly: GCA_027623775.1. Taxonomy (GTDB): domain Bacteria; phylum Pseudomonadota; class Alphaproteobacteria; order HIMB59; family HIMB59; genus HIMB59. The sequence continues at coordinate 8,614 of JAQBUY010000009.1, read as the reverse complement.
TAGGAAGGCCTGAAATGATTAAGTCTGATTGGATTAAAAAAGATGCGGTCATTATCGATGTAGGTATTAATAGAATTCCAACAATTAAATCTGATGGTAGTGAAGGAACTAAAATTGTTGGAGATGTCGATTATCAGGATGTTTTTGAAAAAAGCTCTGCCATCACTCCTGTTCCTGGAGGTGTAGGGCCAATGACAATCGCTTGCTTATTAAGAAATACCGTTACTTCGGCTTATCGTCATTCAGGTCAAGCTGATCCTCGCGGTACTTTTGATATAAAATAGATTTTAATATTTAATTTTATTTTTTTTGAGACGAAGAGCATTTAACTTAATAAATCCTTCTGCATCTCTTTGGTCATAATTTGATGATTCAAAAGTTGCTAAGTCTTCATCATAAAGACTATTAGGCGATCTTCTTCCTATCACAATGACATTGCCTTTATATAATGCTAATCGAACTTGTCCGTTAACTCTTTTTTGTGTCACGTCTATAGCTTTTTGTATCATAAGACGTTCAGGTGCAAACCAATATCCGTTATAGATAAGTCTCGCGTATTTAGGCATTAACTCATCTTTCGTAAATACCTCTTCTCGATCTAGTGTAATGCTTTCTATAGCGCGATGGGCTTTTAATAAAATTGTACCCCCCGGTGTTTCATATACGCCACGAGACTTAATACCCACATATCGATTTTCGACAATATCTACTCTGCCAATTCCATTAGCAGCACCAAATTGATTTAACTTTTCTAATAAATTAAATGGGCTGAGTTTTTTTCCATTGATTCCAATGGGGTCACCATTTTTAAAATCAATTGTTAAAACTGTTTCTTTATCAGGGGCCGTTTGAGGGCTTTTAGAAATACCAAAGACATTTTCAGGTGGTCTACTCCAAGGATCTTCTAGGATTTTGCCTTCGGCGGATCTATGTAAAACATTAGCATCTACACTATAAGGCGATTCCGTTTTATTATGCTTCATAATTGGGATTTTATTTTTAGAAGCAAATTCTAAAAGTTTTGTTCTAGAATTCAGATCCCACTCTCTCCAAGGTGCTATCACTTTAATATTAGGAGCAAGAGCATAATAAGATAATTCAAATCTTACCTGATCATTTCCCTTGCCTGTCGCTCCATGAGATACCGCATATGCTTTTTCTTTTTTTGCAATTTCAATTTGTCTTTTTGCTATAAGAGGTCGAGCTATTGAAGTACCTAATAGATACTCTCCTTCGTAAATTGTATTAGCTCTAAACATAGGGAAGACGTAGTCTTTGACAAATTCTTCTTTTAAATTTTCAACATAGATTTTTTTAGCACCTAATTTTTTTGCTTTTTCTTTAGCTTCGGTTAGTTCTGCTCCTTGTCCTAAATCTGCAGCGTAGCAAATGACATCAGCATTATATTCTGTTTGCAGCCATTTTAAAATAACGCTTGTGTCAAGACCTCCAGAATACGCAAGAACAATTTTTTTTTTCATTTTAAGATATTAGCAACTTTCGCTGAGATTATTAAAAGAACTAGTAAAACCAATGAGAGAGTATGTATCGGTCGTTTCTGTTCCTTTTGTTGAATATCCAATTACTGACATTTCTTTTCCTGCTTTCATCGCATCTATAATAACTCGATCGTCTTTCATTGACCAAGCGCTGTTGCCATCCCCAAAGAACTGATAATTAGCGCCGTCAATCGAAACTTTAATATATTTATTTTCATCATATGGGTAACCCGCGTCAGCCCTTACATACATCACACTATCTTCTTTAATAACAAAAAAAACAACCTGGCCTCTTTTATTGTAATCACCTTTTTCAGCAACGGGAAATTGATATAAGGCACAAGCTTCATTACTAATTTTTTCTTGTAACCAAACACCTTTTTCTTCTGCCGCAAAAAGAGGATTAAGAAATAATAAAATTATTAATGTAGGAAGAATCTTTTGAACCATCAGATTAATATATATCAAATGAATTTGATTTTTAAGACTAATTAATGGACAATACGTCTATATTTAAAATGAAAACTAAAGTAAAAAATCCTTTTATCGACGCCTTGAAACAAATAGCTGCCCATCAAGACAAGGACTCTTTTAAAATGATTTTTGATTATTTTGGACCTCGATTAAAATCTTTCTTAATGTCCTCTGGTGCAGAAGAATCAATAGCCGAAGAAGTCGTACAGGAAACCATGTGTGTTGTTTGGACCAAAGCGGATTATTACGACCCTAAAATGGCTTCGCCCAGTACTTGGATTTACACAATTGCTCGTAATAAAAAAATAGATATTTTTCGAAAATCAAGAAAAGCCGTTCTAGAAAATATTGATATTGCTATCTTACCTCCTATCATTCCTCATTTAGAAGAAGATATTGAACATGACCAGAAATTTGAAATTATTAATCAATATTTAAATAAACTTCCAAAAGAACAACTAGGCCTCCTAAAAATGAATTTTATTGAAGAAAAATCACATAGAGAAATTGCAGAAATAACAAAAATTCCACTAGGAACGATAAAGTCAAGAATTAGACTTGCGATCGAAAAAATTAGAGAACGCATTGAAAAAGATAAAGAAAGACCTGATCTAAACAATAAAACCAGGAGTATTAATTAATAATGTTTGATCTCATGACCCAACCTTCGGTTACAGTAGCGCGTCTTCTTTTTCAACAATGTGTTGCAGCAAGTTCTAAAAAAGGAAACTCTTTAGAGTTTATTAGAAATGAAATATCTGGATATTTATTAGAAAAAATTGAACTCGCAAAACTAAATCAAAATGTTTGGACAAAAACATTGATCTCTATTTCCTCATCTAAAAAAGATAAAAAAGTTAAAAAAGAAATGATACCAGATCCTTTTTATAATAACCTGCCTTTAGTTCTTCAAGAATTTTTATCTAATAAAAAAGTTAAATGGAAAAATTTTTCTGATGTCAAAATTGCAGAGTTAATTTCCTCTTATGAGACAGATAAATTAGAATTAATTCATGTTATGCCGGGGGGCTCTATTCCTCAACATACGCATGAGGGGATAGAAAATTTTCTTGTTCTTCACGGGTCTTACAGTGATAAGTATGGGATTTATATGGAGGGTTCTATGCAAACAAGAGATGAGGATCATGACCATAAACCTATTGGCCATCCGCTCACTGGCTGTATTGGTTTAGCTTATACAAATGGAAAAATTAAATTTTCTGGTAAATTTTCTAAGATACTGAATTTCTTCACTAATTAGATAACATATAATAAATGAGTGGGCATGATTCCAGCCGTTAACATTAGTCTTAAAATAAAATAATCAGTTTTAATAATTTTTTCCCTGAAATAAAAAAAGAAATCAAAACCAAGAACCACTAAATAGCCAAACATAAGATACCAAAGTGTTAGTTCAAATTTTAAGTCATGGGCAAGAATAAAAAATACATACACGCAAGGAGTAACACTAAATATAATTGCTACTTTATTTTTACTCGTTAAATATAATCCCCAATAAACAGCTCCCAGAAAAGATAAAATGACACTGGAATAAACTACAAGCATTTCCTTGTTAAAATCCAGAAATATTAAATCAATATTATAAAAGCAAAGATAAAAAGGAATTAGACCAGGAATTCCAATGAAATATATCATTGATTAAATCTTATCTATTTGTTCAGCTAAATCTATATCTCTTTCTGTGACTTCATTTTGATCGTGAGATATGAGTTCTATATCGACTCTATTATATTCCAATATAATTTTTGGATGATGGTTTTTTTTCTCAGCCAATAAAGCCACTTGACAAACAAAGGCAAAACTTTGTCGATAATTCTTAAAAGAAAAAATTTTTTTTAAAGCTCCGTTATCAGTTTTTTCCCAATTAGTCATTAAGGTGCTGGGTTGGGGTTCTCATGATGAATAGCGTTAATATCATTCATCATGTCTTCGTTAAGAACAACATCAATGGAATCAATATTTTCTTTTAACTGATCAGTAGTTGTTGCTCCGATTATATTTGAAGTTACAAATTTCTGCTGATTCACAAACGCCAATGACATTTGTGTTAACGATAGATTATATTTTTTTGCAACAGAGGAATATTCTTCAACTGCTTTAAAGGTTCTTGTTCCTAGATATCTTGGTAAGCTACTTCCAAACAATTTTAATCGAGAACCTTCTGGCATTTGATTATTTAAATATTTTCCGCTAAGCACTCCAAATCCTAGTGGGGAGTAGGCTAGTAACCCTGCCTGATCGCGTATTGAAATTTCAGCCATTCCCACTTCATAAGTTCTATTAACTAAACTATACGGATTTTGCACTGATACGATTCTTGGTAAATTTTGTGTTTCAGAGATATTTAAAAATTTTGTTAGTCCATATGGCGTCTCATTGGATAGTCCAATGTGTCGAATTTTTCCTTGTTCAATAAATTTATTTAAAACTTTTAAAACCGATTCAAAACTATTCCACTCTTCTTCTTTTTGATCATGCTTATATCCAAGTTTACTAAAATAGTTTGTATTTCTCTCTGGCCAATGTAATTGATAAAGATCAATGTAGTCCGTTTTTAATCTTGTCAAACTACCTTCTATTGCTTTAGAAAAACTTTCTTCAAAATATTGCATACCTCCGCCACGTATCCAGGTTAAACCAGGACCTGAAATTTTTGTAGCTAGAATAATTTGATTTCTATTTTTTTTTTCGTGAAACCAGTTTCCTATCATAGTTTCAGTTTTTGAATATGTTTCAGCCTTGGGTGGAATGGCATATAGTTCCGCTGTATCAAAAAAATTAATTCCTCGATTTACGGAATAATCCATTTGAGCAAAAGCTTCCTCTTGAGAGTTTTGTTCGCCCCAAGTCATCGTCCCAAGACAAATAAGACTTACATTAATGTCTGTATTACCAAGTTTTTTGAATTTCATAAAATATTCATACGGTTTTACTTGAAATGAATCAAGTTAATAGCCATATTTATTATATATATATGGAGAAACAATGGTAGACCCTCGACAAAACACTTATTCACAAACACAGTCAGATACAATTGACCAGGGTTTGAGAGAGTACATGCTCAAAGTTTATAATTACATGACCTCAGGTTTAGCAATCAGTGGACTTGTAGCTTGGACTGCTTCTCAATCCCCAGCCCTAATGAATCTCATTTACGGTTCAGCTCTTAAATGGGTTGTTATGCTAGCACCTTTAGGATTTATTTTCTTTCTTGGTGCGAGAATGCAAAAAATGTCAAATTCTGCAGCACAAATGACCTTTTGGGCTTTTGCGGCCGTGATGGGACTTTCGATGTCTTATATCTTTATACTTTATACAGGCGCTAGTATTACAAGAGTATTTTTTATCACTTGTAGTGTTTTTGCGGCTATGAGCATTTATGGATATACAACAAAAAGAGATTTAACGAAATTTGGATCTTTCTTAATGATGGGCCTTTTAGGAATCATTATAGCAAGTGTTGTTAACATTTTCATGAAGAGCACAATGATGGAATTTATTATTTCTTGTATTGGCGTTCTTGTTTTTGTTGGACTAACGGCATATGACACACAGAAAATTAAATCTATGTATTATGCAACCAGTGCAGAACTAGCGACTAAGACCGCTATCATGGGAGCATTAACTCTTTATCTTGATTTTATCAATTTGTTCTTAATGTTATTAAGATTATTTGGTCAAAGAAAATAAATAATACAACTAATTCGAAAAGGGGAACTTGCCGTTCCCCTTTTTTTATTTTAAAAATCCCTTTTTAAAAACTTTTTCTACTCTAAGATCCTTTGGTGATTAGTTATATCTTTGCCATTAGTGCTGCCGCCATTTGGTCTGTCACTACTTTAATTAGCACTCGAGCTGTTCGATATTTTGGAAGTTATAATTATAACTTTTTACGCTTAGTTGGAATTATAGTTTTATTTACGCCTTATGCTTTTTATAATTGGCGTCCTATCTACTTTGAAAATTCAATTCTGCTTGCTATAGGCTTGTCTTCCATCATAGGAATAATTATTGGGGATACTTTTCTTTTCATTTGCCTGAAGCGCTTAGGGCCTCGCCGTGAAGCATTATTATTTTCCTTTCAAATACCTTGTACTATTTTAATGGCAGATATTTTTTTAAATTCTCTTCCTAATTTTTATCAACTTCTTGGATGTGGTTTAATTTTTTTTGGGATCATCGTCGCCATTCAATTTAATAAAACAATTAAAGATGATGATTTAGAAAACATACAAGGCAATAAATTGGTAGGCCTTTATGCTGGTATTGGACTTGCAGTTTGTCAGGCAATTGGGATCATCATTATGAAACCTATTTTAATCAATACTGATCCCATTATTGTGTCTTATCTACGCGTTCTAATTGCTGCGATTGGGATGTTATTGAGCTTTATTTTATTACCTAAAACAGAGCTATGGTCTAAAATTAAAAATCTCAAACAAACATCTATAGCGATATCTAGTGGAATAATGGGAATGGGCGTAGGAATGACCCTTTTTATTATTGCTTTAAAAGGAGGAAATCCTGGCGTGGTTTCAGCGTTATCAAGCACAATGCCCATCATGATTATTCCTGTATTATGGATTGCCACAAGAAATTATTCAGGCCACTTATCTGTTTTGGGAGCAATGATAACTTGTATTGGGGCTACTATAATTTTTTTAAGTTAGCCTGAGCCTTTTTCAACATTCACAATCTTAAGCTCTTTGGATTGTTTAATTTGAGATTGTAGAATTTTATTTAATGGGTCTTTACCAAGATATTTCTTAAATTGTTTATGATTTTTAGTGGCTTCATCGGTGTCTCCATCTGTAATGGCAACCAAAGTTTGTCTTAAATAATGCAAACCTTTTTGTTCTCTTGAAGTTTTATATTTTGAATAGAAAGACCTAGGGTAGACAATGATTTTAAAAATTAAATAAATTATAAATGTAATGAGGAGCAGCGCAGAGAGTATAATAATAATAGCTTGAACCGTGGGTATTTCTAACTGCCATACACCAATTACTAAAGCTAAATCCCCTTGTCCATTAAATAAATAAAAAAGTGCTGCATAGCCAATCATTAAAAATAAAACGGTTAGTAACAACCTCATCATTTAAAATAAATTCTCCAAAAAGGTTTTTTGATTTTCATACGAATTTGCTATCTCATAAGTCTCTTGAAAAAATATTTTTTGATTAGGTGTGAGGTTTTTGTAATGAATGACTGCATTTAAGTAATTTCCATTTTCAACTGCCATCATAAAAGAACCCATCGGGTTTGTTATTTTTCTTGATACAGATATTTTAAAAATATTTTGGGTAACTTTTTTAAACCAATGTATTTGAGAATTTTTTAAAAAATCTTCTTTTATATAACGAGCTTCATTTTTTAATAATTGTTGTTGGGTAAAGGTGCTATCAGGCAAAGACAAAAGTGATTGGAGTCTAGATTCAGTAAAAAACATAAATTGGCTTTGCAACTTCGTAACATTGCTATTTCTAATTTGTTGATTATCTATATTTAATAAAATTAAATTCATGCTTTTTAATAATTCATATGCATCCAAATCCTTAACCTTGATAATGTTCTGTTGAGGTTGAATAATTTGCGGCTCAGGAGATTGGGATTGTGCAGTCTGAATAGTAGATGCCAACTCCCTAATTAAGTTTTCTAGATTGGCAACTTTAGTTTCTAGGTCTTGATTTGGATTTATTTCTTTGACAACATCCATTGGTACACTGACTTCATTTATTTTGAAGATATTTTGAATTATGCCTTTATTGTTTATGTACAGATAGCCACTCCCTATAACCAAAACAGCTATAAAAATGATTATAAAAGAATTTCTTTTAAGGAAACCTTTCTTTGGTGAAATTTTTTGATTGTCGCTCATAAATTAGAATCTATATTTTTATAATAATGAAAGTTTTGGCAATAGAAAGTTCTTGTGATGATACATCCATAGCAATTGTCGATACTTCTAAGAAAATCCAGTATTTACAAACGATAAATCACCAAAAATTCCATAAAGAATTTGGTGGGGTGGTGCCAGAAATGGCAGCTCGACAGCACTTAGACATCATGGATATGGTTTTAAAAAATCTTACCCCTAAACAATTAAAATCAATTGATTATATAGCCGCTACTTATGGACCTGGCTTAATTGGTGGTCTGATAGTCGGTTCAAGTGTTGCTAAGGGGTTAGCTATTGCTTTTAACAAACCTCTTCTCCCTATTAATCACTTACAAGCTCACTTACTTTCACCAAGACTAATTGCAAATGTATCCTTTCCTTATTTATGTTTGCTTGTCTCTGGAGGCAATACTGCAATTGTTCTCATAGAGTCCGCTAAAAAATTTAAAATACTTGGTTCTACAATCGATGATTCTGCTGGGGAGTGTTTTGATAAAGTCGCTAAAGTAATGGGGCTTGGTTATCCGGGAGGTCCAGCTTTAGAAAAAAAAGCAGTTGGGGGAGATCCTCATTCTTTTCAATTACCATCACCTCTCACAAAAACTAAAAACTGTAACTTTTCTTTTTCAGGATTGAAAACTGCTGCTATTAAAATTATTCAAACTCATCATAAAGAAAAACACTTTGAAAAAAACTTTGCCTCATCTTTTCAAGAATCCGT
>JAQBUY010000008.1 GCA_027623775.1 Pseudomonadota bacterium | reverse complement strand
TTTTCAGTGTATGTTAGCATTTAACATGCCTAAAAAAGTTAATTTTTTCTGTCTATTTTTAGTTTCATTATTTTTTTTAGTTACAAATTTAAATGCATTAGAAGTTAAAGGTCAATCCACCTATACCTATAAGTCTTTAAAAAAAGATAGACCTTTAGCAGAACTTGAAGCAAAAAAAAACGCTCTTAAAAATTACTTTAACAATATTGATGATATTTCTTTATTTAAAGAATTTAAAAAAAACCAAGATACTATTTATGAAAACTTAGATGAATATGTAACTATTAATTCGTATCTAGTTGATGAAACAGACAAGAAAAAGAAACAAATAAAGTTAGTTATACAAGCTGAAATACAAGAGTTAGAACTTCAATTCTTATTGAATGCTAATTCTGCGGTTGAGCAAAATACACAAGTTTCTGACATAGCTATTTATATTGTTGCTAGAAAAACAAGCAAGGTCCTCTCATTTAAAGAAAAAGAAACTAGGATTGCTAAATCTTCTTCTTCTTCTAATTCTGCCGAGATTTCTTCGGTTGATAATACTGGTGCTGAAGTTGCTACTAGCTTTGAATCAGAGTCGATGGATCAAACAGGAGGAAGTAAAGAAAAAAAATCTGATATCATGACATTTGGAAAAGTTGATGGCCTTGATGATAAGTTATTCACTTCAGTTTTAGACATTTTTACTGAAAATGGTTTTGAACTATTTGATGCGGATCGATTTATTAATCAAGATGCTGCTAATGAATACATGTTAGGTGAATCACTTTCCTCTAATACTAAAAATGATATGTATACAGCAATTGAAAATAAAGGAATTAAATTTTTAATGATATCTAAAATAACCGCCTATTCACCAAGTACAGATCCAGATACTGGCGAACCAAGTGTTTATGTAGAAACTGAGTCATTAGTATTTGATTGTTCTAGGATGTGCAGAGGCGTGGCAGCTGCAGGACCAACTCCTGTTAGTCAAATTGGTAGCACTGAAAGCCAAGCTCAGACCAATGCCATGATTGAGTCTATTAATAAAAATGTTAGAGAAATTGTTTATTCTCTGAATTCTAAAAATATAAATTAATGTTTTATAGATTTTTATTCTTTTTTAAATTTTTATTTTTTATATCAATAAATATAAATGCCGGGTTACTTGATGATGTGAATAAAGCTCTAAATCAAGTAACAGAAAATTTAAGCAATGAAACTAAGACCAATAAAAATACTAATTCTGTAAATGATACTAAGCCAGCTAAAGATTTACCATCTCCTGGTGATGCTTATTTTTTTGACCCTTCTGTCAATGGAAACTATAATCCGGATACACAAAGGTGGTATGATTATTCACTTTTAACTAAAAAAACACAAAAAGCTCCAAGGAATTGTTATAATTTTAATTCTACAAAAATAATGGAGAGAAAAAAAGCAAAGGAAAATTTTCCTACCTATATGAGATGGTACAGAGATTGTGGTGAGTATTATCCTGATGCCTTAATTCCTAAAAGAAATTGGGAAGCTGAATGCGCTCAAATGGGTCAAGAAACTTGTCAAACAGCTATGCAACTTGAAAAAATACAAAAATTATTAGATCAATCATATTTAAATTACAGTTACGCTATAGCAATGATAGCTGACGCAATAGGATTAAAAGAAGAGGCTGAGGATTTATTTGCTCTTCTTGCATATATAGAGGATCCTTTTGTTAAGGAAACAAGATCTTATCACGATGCAACTTCTATAGTTTGGATTAATACAATAGATCTCAGTGAGAAGATATTTGAAAAAATGAATTCTGGGTATATTCCCTCCGATCAAGAAATAATCTTATTACAGCAAGCTGACGCTATTAGAATTCAAGCTCATAACGACCAAATGCTAGCCCTCAAAGAAGCTAAAAAATTACAAACTATGGGAGACTTAGGTGCTTTATTAGGCTCATTTATTTCAACTTGGGATAGTCAAAAAATTCTTTATAAGCGTATTGATAAGGAATTAGATAAATACGAAAGTGCAGTTTCAAAAAGCTCTGGTAAGGATCTACGCTTAGAGCAAGTTAACTTAGAGGAAGAAATTGATAGTATTAATTTTTAATCAAGTAAAAAAACTTAAATTTTTTATTGTTATTTTTTTTATTTTTTTTCACTTTTCTAATCTTAATGCTGAGGTTAAATTTATTAAAACCCTCATTTCCTCTACTGGTGTAGATCAACAAGACGCTATTGATAAAGCTTTATTTGAAGCCCTATCTCAAATCAATGGAACTATTATGGATGGTAAAATAATACAAAATGAAATGGAGAATTATTCACTATCTAATGGTGAAGAAAATTTAAACTATCACTCTTCTTATGAGAAGGAATTAAATAAAAAATCTGGAGGCATAATCAAGGAATATCAAATTCTAGACACAATAAATAATTCTGATGGAACAGTTACAGTAAAAGTTAGAGCAACATTGGCTAAATATGCTTTAAGTAAACAAGCTAGTAGAAAAAGAATTGCTGTTATGCCTTTTAGAATTTCTGACACAAGGTCATTATCAGTAAATGGATTACCTATTGACCAAAGAAGAGTTCTTGGTCTTTTAAATCAAGAATTTGTCTCTTATTTAACTCAAACAAGAAAGTTTTTTGTATCAGACAGAGATTTTGTTGATGAGATTAGTTCTGTAAAAAATCAAATCTTAGGACCTAATACTCCAGTTGAAGAGTTTGCAAAAATTGGGATTGATCTTGGTGTTGATCTAATTTTAGTAGGAGTTATTGAAGATTTTAATACAAGTACGACTAAAAAAGTTTATAAATCTGTCAATAAATCATTCACTTCATCAAAAGGTATAGTAGAAATTTCATACAGAATTATAGATGTGACTACTAAGCAAATTAAACTTGCAGAACTTTATACTTCTGATGAAGGGGTATCTTCTAATAATCCTGATACTTCCATGATTCAGGCTGCTGCGTTAAATATAGGTCAAAATATTCTATATTCAATTTATCCTGTAAGAGTAGAAGAGATGTTTAATGATGGAACTCTTTACTTAGGTCAAGGTGGTAAACAATTTGAAATAGGAGATATTTATCAAGTTTTTAAATATGGTAAGCAAATTAAAGATAGTTATACTGGTGAATTATTGGGAAAAATTGAAATACCTTTTGCTGAAGCTGAAATTATCAATGTAACTTCTAAAATTACAACTGCAAAAATAATCAATAATAAGAGTAAAGACTTTTCAATTGAGACTGATCTTATTGTTAGACCAAAAAAAAAGAAAAATATAATAAAAGCAGAAAGTATTGCTGAAAAAATTAAAAGTAAAAAAATTAAAAAGGAGAATGACACAGATGAACTTTGGTAAGCATTTTAAAAAAATATTAACTTTACTAATAATTATTCCTTTATCGAGTGGTTATGCTTTTGATCCATTTGAAGATAGTGGGTTACCTGCTGATAGAGCAACTAAATACATAGAAGGACTTGGATTTAAGGTGGGTGAAAAAAATATTTTAAAAGATGGTACTATTCTATTGTGGGAAGTAGGTACAGCAACTATTAAACAAAAACCAGAAGATCCTAACTTTATCAATTCAAGACGAATTGCTTATGATGAAGCTCTTTTAAAAGCTAAATCTAATTTAGTAAACAGACTAGGAATTGAGTTATCAGGATCAATAGTATCTGATTGTAAAGAAGGTAACTTTCCCTCACCTGAGATCATAGAAAATCCTAATTTAGAAACTGCCAAGTCTATTTTAGGTAAAGGCAAATTACTCCTTCTTTCTAAAATTGATAATGCATTAGAAGCAAATGGATTGCAGCCAACTCTTATAAAAGAAAGTCAGTTAGCAGAAGAAGAAAAAATAGCTAAGTTACAAGAAGCGGCAGATTACGCTGAAAGATTACTTTCAAGCTCTGAATATCAAAGAGATATTAAAACTATCTCTAACAGATTAGTGTCTGGAGTTCAAACCGTAATGGTGTTTGAAGATTTTACTCCCGGTGAGACCAATGGAACTATTAGTGTTGCTGCAGCAATAAGTGAAAAAACTTTACAATTAGCTGCCTCTCTATCTCAAAACAATCCTGATTTGGCGCCAAATGGTGATCCTTTGAACACAGGCTTATCAATAAAACAAACAATCCAAGAAATTGGCAAAGGTTTATTAACCAAACAGGGAGTCCAGATGTATAAAGATGAAAAAGGGAATCCTGTTTTGTTAAGTTTTGCCCACTCTCAGGCTACTTCAAGTTCAACTGGTGCTAAATTAAGAGCTGTTGAAAAAGCTGAAGTCAACGCTGATCAATATATTATTCAATTTATGGGAGAAATGGTATCAGCTTCAAAAGCAATTTTTGAATCTCAAACACTCGATGAATTAACTAGATCAGAAGAACATATTGACTATCAAGGCGCTTTCGAGAGCAAAAAAGGTGTTACATTTGATACTGGCGGGCTGGCAATTAGCGGTATAACAAAAGTTATTGATTGGGCTGAACCACACCCTCTCACTAATCAAGAAATTATTGGAGTTGTAAAAGCTTGGAGCCCTTCCTCAAGTTTAATGTTTCAAGAAATAGATGAAGCTAAGAATAGTTCCGCAAATGACAATAGTAATTCTTCAACAACTGTAGTCATTGAAGATGAATATTCTTCTGAAAGTAAATCTTCATCAAATATGGATTTTTAAAACTTACATTTAAGTTAGATTACAATTATTAGGTAATTAAAAATCTGATATAGTTATTATAGCAATGCTTGAAAAGAAAAAATTCTATATCAATGGAAAATGGACGGATCCATTTATTTCAAATCATTGTAATGTTATTGATCCATCTACTGAAGAAGCATTTGCTGTAATTTCTTTAGGAGGAATGGAAGATACTAATTTAGCAGTTTTATCTGCAAAAAATGCTTTCTCTTCTTGGTCTAATACTTCTAAAGAAGAAAAAATATTTTACTTAGAAAAACTTCATGCCGTTTATCAAAAGAGAATTCATGAAATGGCCGAAGCTATTTCTTTTGAAATGGGATGTCCTATTGATATGTCATTAGCCGTTCAAGCTCAAACAGGTTTAGATCATATTGAAGATTTTATAAATCAACTTAAACAATTTTCTTTCGAAGAGCCTTTTAATGCAAGTTCTAACAATCATATAATTTATGAGCCTATTGGTGTATGTGGTTTAATTACACCTTGGAATTGGCCTATGAATCAACTTGCTTTAAAAGTTATACCTGCATTAGCTGCTGGATGTACAATGGTTTTGAAACCTTCAGAAATTTCACCTATTTCAGCAATGCTTTTTGCAGAAATGATTGATGAAATTAATCTACCAGCTGGAGTTTTTAATTTAGTTAATGGTGATGGTCAAGGTGTTGGTACTTACCTATCAGGACATCAAGATATTGATATGATTTCATTTACTGGTTCGACTAGAGCTGGAAAACTTATTTCTATAAACGCTGCAGATACTATTAAGAGAGTATGTTTAGAATTAGGAGGGAAGGGTGGAAATATAGTTTTTGCTGATTCTTATCCTAATGCCGTCAGAGATGGAGTGAGAAATGTAATGAGTAATTCTGGTCAATCTTGTGATGCTCCAACTAGAATGTTGATTGAAAGAACAATTTATGAAAAAGCAGTTAAAGAGGCAATTGAAGAAGCTAATTCAATCAAAGTGGGCTTAGCTTCTAATAAGGGAAATCATATTGGTCCAGTCGTTTCAAAAACTCAATATAATAAAATTATTGATTTAATTCAAAGTGGAATTAAAGAGGGAGCAACACTTGCAGCTGGTGGAATCGAGAAACCTGATGATCTAAAGACAGGGTATTTTATTAAACCAACCATCTTTACTGATGTGACTAACGAAATGAATATTTCAAAATCTGAAATATTTGGACCTGTATTATCTATCATTCCTTTTGATACCGAAGAAGAAGCTATTGAAATTGTTAATAGTACAGAATATGGACTAGGCAATTATATTCAAACTGAAGATAGGAAAAAAGCACACCGTGTAGCTAAACAGCTAAGATCCGGAATTGTATACATTAATGGAGAGTATGCTGATGTCGGAACACCTTTTGGAGGATATAGACAATCTGGTAATGGTAGGGAAGGTGGTAAGTGGGGGCTAAGCGAATTTCTTGAAGTTAAAAATATTACTGGCTGGAAATCTTAAATATATTTCTTTAATTTTAATTAAAGACAAACTTATTATAGAAAATTTTTAAATGAATACTTTAGAAACCAAAGTAGATTTAGTTTTAGATTGTAAAAATGAAATTGGTGAGAGTTGTTTCTGGGATCCAAGAGATAATCAATTATGGTGGACTGATATTGAAGGAAAAAAAATATGGTGTATTGATGAAAATAAAAATAGTAAAAAATTTAATTTACCTGATAGGGCCTGTTTTATACTTCCAAGAAAAGAGCCAGGATTTATCATTGGATTTCCCAATCATATATCCATCGCTAATCAAAATTTAACTTCTTATACAAAGCTTCATGATATTGAAATAGATATTCCCCAAACAAGAATTAATGATGCAAAAGTTGATCCTTTTGGAGGAATTGTATTTGGCACTTTTGATGAAAATTCTGATAGAAGTAAAAGAAAACCTTTGGGAAGCGTTTATCGTCTTGCTCCAAATGGACTATTAACTGAGTTATTTAGTAAAGTCACAGTTTCTAACGGAATTACTTTTTCACCTAGCGGAGAAATTATGTATTTTGCAGATAGTCCCACTGACACAATTAGGCAGTTTCAAATTCAACAAAATTTCGATTATTTTAAAGAGTTAAATTTATTTGTTAATAAAGGTTCTGCTCCAGGATTTCCAGATGGAGGAACTGTTGATAGTGAAGGTAATTATTGGAGTGCAAGAGTTAGAGGTGGTTGTGTAGTTTGCTATAATAGTAAAGGGAAATTAATTTCTAAAATCAATACTCCTACTCAAGCACCTACTTGCGTTACTCTTGGGGGAAGTAATTTAAAAAAACTCTTTATCACTTCATTAGGGGCACCTCTTCATTTAGAGAAAAATACAAACGACTTTCATGCAGGAAATTTATTTAGTTTAGAAGTTCAAATATCAGGAATTAAACAAACTTTAAGTAAGTTATAATTTAAAACAGGAAATACTTTTTAGTATGAGCTTGAATCTTTATTAGATTTAATTTCAGTATTATCGTCATTCATTAAATTTTTAAATTTTTTAACACTAGAAGAAGATGCTGATATTAAGAGCCTAACATCATTACTAATTGTCACCATATCAAATCCCCACTGAACACCTTTAGCTGCATATTCAGGAGTTCCACAATGAAGAGCTGCAATTTTATTATTTTTTTTTGCAGCTGCTAAAATATTTTTTGTAGCTTCAATCATTTCAGGTTCTTCTCTATCAAAACCAGGGGCAAGTTTTCCTTTACCAAGTCCTAAAGTTAAATCTGCTGGCCCGATATAGAGACCGTCTAAACCGGGAGTAGAAGCAATTTCCTCAACATTATCGTATGCTTCTTGCGTTTCAATCATTGCTAAACAAACAATATTTTGATTTGCCTCTTTCCAATAATTAGCGCCTAAAGAAATATTTGCCCTTGTTGGACCAAAACTCCTCACCCCATGAGGGGGATATTTACAGTAAGATACAAGTTCTTCAGCTTGTGATTTTGTATTGACCATAGGACAAATCACTCCCATAGAACCAGCATCTAATACTTTCATGATAATAGCAGGGTCTAACCAAGGAACTCTTGAAATAGGAACAACTCCACTAGCTCTCATTGCTTGAAGCATGGATACGCAATCAGAAAAATCTATTACACCATGCTGAACATCAACCGTTATACTGTCATAACCTTGTTCTGCCATAATTTCTGCAGTAAAAGCATTAGGGATAGAGAGCCATCCATTTAAAGTAGCTTTATTATTAGACCAATTTTTTTTTAATTTATTTTCAATCATAATTTACATTTATCATTTGATGAGTTTTCAGTGACTCATAGGCTGCTTCAGCAAGAAGTAGAGCTTTTCTTCCATCTTCAAATCCTACTTCAGGAGCAGTGTTATTTTTAATACAAGAGGCAAAAGAACTAAGGCCATTCATGAATGCATCATAATATCTCTCTAAAAAAAAATGCTCTACTACAGAGGTGGTCTCACCATTAGATGAAAATTTTCTGACATTATTAATCTTTTTATTATCACTTAAAACCATGCCTTTATTACCTACTAGTTCAATTCTTTGATCGTATCCATAAGCAGAAGATCTGGAATTATTAATATGACATTGTTTTCCGGAAGCTGTTTCCATAATGATCATTACTGTATCAGCATCATTTAATTCTGTTTTTAACTTCGGTTCTATTAAAGCATTTGTGATAGCAAAAACTTTAATTGGATCTTCGTCTAACATAAACCTTGAAATATCAAAATCATGAATCGTCATATCTCTTAAGAGGCCCCCGGCTGCTTGATAATATTCCCAGCTTGGAAGCCCTGGATCACGAGATGTAATAAGAACTTGATGGAGATCTCCAATCTCTCCAGATTTAAGAACTTCTTTAGCCTCTACATGACCTGGATCAAATCTTCTATTAAACCCTAAATGAATAGGAACCTTATTAGCCTTGAGTCTTTTAGCGCATTCATTTACTTTTAAAATATCTAAATCAATTGGTTTTTCACAGTAAACAGGTTTATTTGTTGCAACTGATTTTTCTATAAATTCAATATGGGTATCTGTAGGAGAAGCAATAAGGACAGCGTCAATTTCTTTATCTTCAAAAATTTCTTTATCATCACTGACTAAGGGAACATTCAATTCATTAGCAATCTTTTCACCAAACTCTTTATTTACATCATAAACTGCCGCTAAACTAAAGTCTGGGTGGTTACTCACATTTCTTGCATGCATTTGACCTATTCTTCCACAACCCAATACTGCTAATTTAATCATTTGTATCCCCTTATCTAAATTAGGAATAACATAGCAGAGTTTCTAATCATTAAAATATTTATTCTTTTTTGATAATAATTTTGTATGGTATTTATCAGTAGGAAAATATTACGATGAGCAAAAATTTAAAAAAAATGAGAATTCATTATGGAATTAAAAACATACAAAGAAAGAGTATATAATTATGAAGGCTAAACTAGGCATAGCTCCAATAGCTTGGAGTAATGACGATCTTCCTGAATTAGGAGGAGAAACAACTTTAGAAACTTGTTTAACTGAATCTAAGATTTCTGGATTTTCTGGTGTTGAAACAGGTGGTAAATTTCCAACTACCCCTGAAGAATTAGGACCTATCTTAAAAAAACATAAACTTAATCTTGCTTCAGGTTGGTTTTCCGGAAGAGTTTTAGATAGTGATCTAGAAGAAGAAAAAGACAGAGTTTTAGGCCAATTAGTTTTATTTAAAGAACTAGGTGCTGCCTGTATGGTCTATGGGGAAACAGCTGGAACAATACAAAATGTTCGTCATGCGCCTTTAAATACTAAAAGAAAACTTAGTGATGATGATTTTAAAATTTATGGAAAAAAATTAACTTTATTTGCAGAGTTTTGTAGTGATTTTGGAATGCCTATTTCTTTTCACCATCATATGGGAACAGCTGTTGAAACTGAGCGTGAGTTGGACTTACTGATGAACCATACTGGAGAAGCTGTACATTTGTTATTTGATACTGGACACATGACTTTTGCTGGTGGCAATTCGATTAATGTTATTAATAAGTATGCAAACCGTATTACTCATGTTCATACAAAAGACATTAGAAGTTCAATAGTAGATAATCTAGATAAGGATAAAGAAAGTTTCTTAGATGCTGTTTTAAAAGGAGCTTTCACAGTACCTGGTGACGGCAATATTAATTTTAAGGAAGTGGTTGAAACTTTATCTAAAAATAACTACGAAGGTTGGTTTATTGTGGAGGCTGAACAAGACCCCGCTAAAGCTAACCCACTTGAGATGGCTAGAATTGGAAATAAAGAATTGAGAGAATGCTTAAGTCTTAATGGATATGAGATAGGGGAATATCGAGATGAATAAAGTTACAGGTAAATTTGCATTTATCACAGGGGGTACCCAAGGTTTAGGTGCTGCGATAGCTAGAGAGTTTGCAAAAAATGAATGTGCTGGAATAGTAACAATTGGAAGAAAAGAAAAAGAAGGTAAAGAAGTTGCAAATAAAATTTCTGTAGATACAGGTTGCCCTGTTCATTTTATAAAAACCGATTTAACAAATGTTGTTGATTGTAGAAATGCTATGGCATTTATGAAAAGTAAATTTGGTAGAATAGATATTTTAGTTAATGCTGCAGGAATGACTGATAGAGGCACTATAGTTGATACGTCAGAAGAGTTGTTTGATAAGATGATAGGAACAAATCTGAAAGGTCCTTTTTTTCTTATACAGGAAGCAACAAAAATTATGATTGAGCAAAGTATTGAAGGTTCAATCATTAATATTGGCTCAGTTGCTGCAATGACTGGACAGCCATTTATTTCGGCTTACTGTGTTTCCAAGGGTGCTTTAGCTACACTTACTAGGAATACAGCTTTTGCTTTACTGAAAAACAAAATTCGAGTTAATCAATTAAATATAGGTTGGATGGGCTCTGATGGTGAGCATCAGATACAAACTCAATATCATGGCGCTGAAGAGAATTGGCTTGAAAAAGCTGGAAAAGAACAACCATCAGGAAGATTATTATCTCCAGAAGAAGTTTCCAAAGCGGTTAGTTTTCTTGCTTCTGATGACTCTGGTATGATGACAGGTTCAGTTGTTAATTTTGATCAATCAGTTTGGGGTGGATACCCTTTTGCTCCACCATCACCAGCTGAAAAAATGAAATTATAAAAAATTTTAATTCATAATTTGAGAAGTTGCACGGCAGAAGCTTCTTCAACTTCTGAAGGCATCCTTAAATAAATAACTTGTTCAAGAAGGTGAGGCTGTTCCTATAGGTCAGAAAATCGCAGTTGTCGAATAGATTTATGCTAAAATTGCAGTAGTCGTATAATTTAAAAGGATATATGTTTTATTCATGGATATTAAAAAATTAAAACTTTATAGAGACAAATGTTACATAAATGGCGAATGGATTAACGCAAATTCAAAAGAAAATATATCTGTAAATAATCCCGCATCACTTGAAGAAATTGGAACTGTCCCTAAATGTGGAAAAGATGAAACTATTCTAGCTATTGAATCAGCTCAAAAGGCTTTTCCTGAGTGGAAAGCAAAATCAGCAAGAGAAAGATCAAATATATTAAGAAAATGGTTTGAATTAATTATCAAAAATCAAGAGGAGTTAGCTCAAATAATGACTATTGAGCAAGGAAAACCAATTAAAGAGGCAAGAGGAGAAATTACTTATGGTGCATCTTTTGTGGAATGGTTTTCTGAAGAAGCAAAAAGAGTTTATGGAGATACAATTCCTGATCCTATGACGGACAGAAGAATTATTGTTTTAAAACAACCTGTTGGTGTAGTTGCAGCAATCACACCTTGGAATTTTCCAAGCTCCATGATTACTAGAAAATGTGCTCCAGCTTTGGCAGTGGGCTGTCCTGTAGTAATCAAACCAGCAAGTCAAACTCCTTTCTCAGCATTAGCCCTAGCGGCATTAGCGGAAGAAGCAGGTTTCCCTAAAGGAACAATCAACGTCATTACAGGTAAAGCTTCTGAAATTGGGGAAGAGCTTTCAACAAGCCCTATAGTTAGAAAACTTTCATTTACTGGATCCACAGAAGTTGGAAAAATTTTATTACAAAAATGTTCATCGACTGTAAAAAAAGTTTCAATGGAACTAGGAGGTCACGCACCTTTTATTGTTTTTGATGATGCTGATATTAATGAAGCGGTTGTAGGAGCTATGCAAAGTAAATTTAGAAACACAGGTCAAACTTGTGTTTGTGCCAATAGAATTTATGTTCAAGAAAAAGTTCATGATGAATTCTGTGAAAAATTTATTGAAGCAGTATCAAAATTAAAAGTAGGAGAAGGGCTCGATGAAGAAGTAAGTTCCGGTCCTATGATTGATGAACATTCATTAGCTAAAGTGGAAGAGCATGTGGAAGATGCTGTTCAAATGGGAGCTAAAGTTGCTATCGGAGGCGCAAGACATTCGCTTGGTAAAAACTTCTATCAGCCAACAGTTTTAACAGGAGTAACACCAAAAGCTAAAATTACATTTGAAGAAACCTTTGGTCCTGTCGCTCCAGTTTATAAATTCAAAGATGAAAAAGAGGTCATAGAATTGGCAAATAATTCACCTTATGGCTTAGCTTCTTATTTCTATTCAAGAGATATTGGTAGAATTTGGAGAGTAGCTGAAGGACTTGAATATGGAATGGTTGGGGTAAATACAGGCCTAACATCTAAAGCGGAAGCTCCTTTTGGGGGTATTAAAGAGTCAGGATTAGGCAGAGAAGGTTCAAAATACGGTATGGAGGATTTCCTTGAGATTAAATATATCAATATGTCTGGTCTAGACAAATAACCCATTCTCTTGTATTAAAATAAGTCGATGAATAAAATATTTAAAGTTGGTTTAATAGGTTGTGGTCATATATCTGAAACTTATTTTAAAGGTCATGACTATTTTAATAACTTTAAAATTATTAAGTGTGCAGATATTAATATGGAAACCGCTAAAAAATGTGCGGAGGAAAATAATATTGAAGCGTGTAGCGTGGATGAAATACTTCTAGACAGCGAAATCGAAATTATTCTTAACTTAACAATTCCAAAAGCTCATTACGAAATAGCTAAAAAATCTTTAGAGAACGGGAAGCATGTTTATGGAGAAAAACCCATGGCAATTAATTTTGAAGATGGAGAAAGACTACTTCAATTATCTACCGAAAAAGGTCTTTATATTGGAAATGCTCCAGATACTTTTTTAGGTGGGGGTATTCAAAAATCTATTGAACTATTAAAAAGTGGAGTAGTAGGTGATATTAAAATTGGTAATGCTATTTTTGCTTATCCAGGTATTCAATCTTACCATCCCAATCCAGAGCCTTGGTTTGCAGAAAAAGAAGGCGGACCTGTTATTGATATGGGGCCTTATTATCTAACAGCATTAGTTAACTTGTTAGGACCTGCAAAAAAAGTTCATGGAGTATCTACTAAGGTATTCAATACAAGAACAATTGGCATAGGGCCTAAAATAGACACAGCTTTTAAAGTTGAGTGTCCCACAACTTATTTAATAAATCTAGAATTTGAAAGTGGTGCTTTGATACAAATTACTCTTTCTTTTGATGTAATTGCTCATCAAAGAAATCATATTGAACTTTATGGAACTAAAGGATCTATGATAGTTCCTGATCCCAATATGTTTGGAGGTTCACCTCTTGTGTGTACAGCTGATTCAGAAGAATGGATTGCACATAGCACAGAAGATATGCCTCTTGGAAAAACAAATATTACTAGTGAGAGTTTAAGAGCGAATGAATCCTCTACGAGAGCTAATTATCGAGGAGTAGGGCTTTCAGAAATGGCTTATTCTATCGAACATGGCAAAAAAAATAGATGTAACGGTGAACTATCTTTACATATTCTTGATATTATTCAAACAGCTATGAAGGCAGCGAATTCTGGAGAAAGTCTAGATATTAAAACTTCTTGTGAACTACCAAGTTTCTTTAATAATGAGGATATTTCTGCAATACTCAAATGATATAAGATGAACTTATGTCAAATATTTTAAATAATCTTAATAAAAAGTTACTAATCATTGGTAGAGCTGGTATGGATATTTATCCTGAACCACCCGGTACTAAAACAGAGAATGTTGAAAGTTTTTCTACTCATTTAGGAGGTTCTGCAGCTAATACTTGTGTTGCTCTAGGCCAACTTGGTATCACTACAGATTTAGTGACATGTATTTCAGACGATTCTATTGGTAGGTTTGTAAAATTAAAATTAGAAAAATTTAAAATTGGAATGCAGTATTGTAGAGATGTAAAAAATCAATTCCAGACACAACTAGCAGTTGTAGAAACTAGATCCGAAAACTGCCAATCAGTTCTTTATAGAAATAATTCATGTGATTTAGAATTATCTCTTGAGGATATAAATAAAATTGATTTTGATCAATATGGTGCTGTTATGATTACCGGGACTGCTTTATCTGCAGAGCCTTCAAGAGCATCAGTGATGAGAGCGATTGAAATAAGTAACGAAAAAAGAATCCCAGTTATAATAGATATTGATTACAGGCCTTATAATTGGGAGTCAAATCAAGTCAAGTCAGACGTTTATAAAAAAGTATTAGAAAAAATGGATATTATAATTGGAAACGATTTAGAATTTAATATTGCGGATAATTCTGAGAATGGTCTAGAGTTTGCAAATCAATTAATAAAGAAAAAATCTTCAATTATTATTTATAAAAAAGGAGAACACGGATCCGAATTAATTACAAAGGATTATAAAAAAAGTTTTGGAATTTTTCCTGTTATTCCTTTAAAGCCAACTGGTGCGGGAGATGCATTTAATGGAGGTTTTATAAGTTCATTATTACATGGTGAAACGATTGATGCTGCTATTATAAAAGGATCAGCCTGTGCTGCAATTGTTGTAACTAAAGTTGCCTGTTCAAGTGCAATGCCTAGCGAAGACGAATTGAAAGATTTTATGAAAAATAATATAATAAAGGAGATAAAAAGTTAAAATGCACATATCTTACTCAGATAATAAAAATCAGCCACTATTTGATGTTGATAATAAGACAGTACCTCTAGTTTATTTTAATATTGTTAAGTTAAAAAAGGGAGAAACGCATAGTTACCAATTAGAAAATCATGAATCAAGTGTTGTGCCTGCTACAGGTACGATTGAGATCGCAGTCGATGGTAAGAGTTTAGGTTCAATAGGAACTAGAGTAAAAAATGTTTGGGATGGAGAACCTGAAGGTAGTTACATACCCTTAAATACACCATGTACCGTTACCTGTTTAAGCGATATAACTGAATTTTTTATTGCTGGAGGTATTTATGATAAAAAATTAGAACCTTTCTTAGTAAAAAAAGAAGGAATAGATAAAGTGCAATACGGTTCTGATGACACAAAAACACATCGAAAAATTAAGCATATACTAGGTGCTAAACATCATGATCAAGTAGGCAGACTTCTAGTCAACGAACTTTATACTGTTGGAGCTGGGGGATGGTCAGGATTTCCACCTCATAAACATGATACGGAAAATCAGCCAATCGAAACAAAACACGATGAAGTTTATAATTATAGGTTTAATCCAGGTCATGGATTTGGAGTTCAGGTTTTTCAAAGAGATGAGAATAAAAATGAAGGATTTGGTTATCAGTTATTTGATGGATCAACAATAGCAGTTGATAAAGGTTATCATCCTTGTGTCGTAGCACCAGGTTATGAAATGTATTATTTTACAATTTTAGTTGGGCAAACTCAGAGATCTCTGATTCAGTATTTTCAAAAAACACATGCTTATCAAGTTGAAACAATACCCGGTATTAAAGACATGATTAATAAATATAAATGACAGTAGCGACGCTCAGCGAAGTTCTTCTTCCCGCTAAGGAAAATAATTATGCTGTTGCCGGTTTAGTTGTTTTAGGTTGGGAAGATGTCAGATCCTATGTAGAAGTTGCGGAAGAATTGCAAGTTCCAGTAATTATTCAAGCAGGACCTGGTTGTAGACAACATACCCCTATTCCAATTTTAGGTAAAATGTTTAGATATTTAGCTGAAAAATCAACCTCACCAGTTGTTTGTCATATAGATCATGGTTATTCCGAAGAAGAATGCCAAATGGGTATAGATAATGGTTTTACATCAGTGATGTTTGATGGGTCAAAACTATCTTTGCAAGAAAATATTGATAAAACAGCTTCAATAGTTGAGTTAGGTCATAAGGCAGGAGTGTCAGTTGAAGGTGAAATCGGATTTGTTGGATATAGTGAAGGAAAAAAATCATTAAGCACAGATCCTGAAGAGGCTAAAAAATTTGCGCATGAAACTAAATGTGATGCTATGGCTATTTCAGTGGGCAACACCCACCTTCAACTAAATAAAAATACCAATATCGATATTAACGATATATTAAACATTCAAGCATTATGCGATATCCCCTTAGTTCTTCATGGTAGTAGCGGAATCGATTATGATCTAAGAAGAAAAATTGCTCAACAAACAAATGTTTGCAAATTTAATATAGGAACAGAGTTAAGAAAAACTTTTGGAGATTCATTAAGGACTTCTATTAATAAAAGCCCTGATATTTATGACAGAAATCAGTTACTCAATATGACTATTGATGATATTAAAAAATCAACAAGAACAGTTTTAGAAAATATTTCAAAATTTTAGTAAAATTTCTTATATTTTATAATATACTTATCTTATGAGAAGATCAGAGATCAATAAATCAATAGCTGAAGCTAAATTATTAATAGCAGAGTATCGTTGGACACTTCCAAGATGGGCATACTGGAATGTGGAACAGTATAAAAATCATCCAGATCTTTCTTTATATTTAAGGGATCATCAGATGGGATGGGATGTGACTGACTTTGGAAGAGGAAATTTTAGTAAAGAAGGTATTATTTTATTTTGTGTAAGGAATGGAGTCCAAAATATTGATAATGAGAAACCTTATGCGGAAAAACTATTATTTATGAAAGAAGATCAGGTCATTCCTTTCCATAGTCATAATATCAAATTAGAAGATATTATTAATAGAGGTGGAGGAAATTTGGTTCTAGAATTTGTAAAAGTAGATAGTCAGAAAAATCCACTTCAAGAAAAAATTAAAGTAATGATTGATGGAGAATTTAAAACTCTTAACCCTTATGAGCCTTTAATTCTAGAGAGAGGTCAGAGTGTTACAGTTGAAAGATTTGTCTATCATAAATTTTATGCGGAAAAAGGAACGGGTAAGGCTATGGCTGGAGAAGTTTCTCAGGTCAATGACGATAAAAAAGATAATTATTTTTTAGAAAAAGTTGGACGTTTTGCTGATATTGAAGAAGATGAAGACATACTGCATCCTTTATGGAATGAAATTTAAACTATGCCAA
The DNA here is from genome assembly GCA_027623775.1 of Pseudomonadota bacterium. GTDB lineage: Bacteria > Pseudomonadota > Alphaproteobacteria > HIMB59 > HIMB59 > HIMB59. The sequence continues at coordinate 7,528 of JAQBUY010000008.1, read as the reverse complement.
ACCAAGGCGTAGTTGCTGTTGGTATCTGGTGTGTTGATATTTCATATAAGATTAATATTTGGCCTGAACAGGGAAAACTTGCCCTTATAAATAAAAAAATAAATGGAGTTGGGGGCGGACCTTCCAATGTTCTTACTAACTTAAATTATCTTGGATTCGATTACCCAAAAATTGGATTAGGCTGTTTGGGCGATGACGATAATGCAAAAATTATTAAAAAACATTGTAAGAAAAATAATATTATTACTAATTATTTTTCTGAGCTTAAGACAATAGAAACTTCTTATACTTTATGTATGTCCAAAGAAGGAAAAGAAAGAACTTTTTTTCATTACCCAGGAGCTAATAATCATTTAGATATAAAATACTTACCTATTGATAAGCTTGGAAAAAATAGTCCTAAAATTCTTTATATTGGTTATTTAACTCTACTTGGTAAGTTAGATTTATTTAACAAAACAAACAAAACAAAACTTGTGCAATTATTAAAACAATCACATCATTTAGGTATGTTAAATTGCTTAGATCTTGTTTCTAATTCCCATAAGCTTTTTTCAAGTATTGTTACCAGTGCTCTTCCTTACTGCGATTACCTCTTATTAAATGAGATTGAAGCGGAACAAGCTACGAAAATTAAAATAAGAGATCATAAAAGTAAAATTGATAAAACCCAGGCGGAAAAAGTAGCTTTAAATCTAATCCACAAGGGAGTTAAAAGGGCAGTTATTTTACATACGCCTGAATATGCACTATGGGTAGACACAAAGGGTTATACGATATGGACTAAATCAATTAAAATTAAAAAATCTGAAATAAAAAGTACAATAGGTGCAGGAGATGCATTTTGTGCTGCATGCATTTATGGAATTCATGAAAATTGGGAATCAACAAAAATTCTTAAAAAAGCCCATGGAGCGGCAAGAGCAATCTTAAAGACAGAGTCGTCTAGTGGCTCCATTCCTCATATAAATAAATTATAACTTAAAGTTTTAAAGTAGGGTCAGTTAATTGTAGATCTTCAGATAAAGATCTATCGGATTTAATTTTTAATTTCTTGAGTTGATCGTGGTAATGTTTAACTCCTTCTTTAGTACTTAAAGATCCTTCAATAATTTTCCGCATTGTTTTAACTATTGTTTTTTGACTTTCAGCTAAATTAATTTTTCTACCAAAAAGAGCAACTCTAGCACCATATTTATTAGCTTGAGAAAGTAATTCAAAGCAATCCATTGTTGTGCCTTTACCACCTCCTAAAATACCAATAATTAAATTATTAGGATCGTAACTTGCTAATTCTTCCATTGCTTTAGGGCCATTATATTGAATTTTTAAAAATAAGGGCTGTTCTGTTTTAACTTGACCTGCAATAGTTTTCAGAATGCAGTCATTAACGTACTCACCTGTTTCATGAATGTCTAATCCAATAGACACAGGAGAATTAAAAACCTCTAAAAAATGTCGAAATTTATGTTCTTGAGCCTCTCTTCTAAAATCTCTATAGGCATTAAGCATATTAAGATCTTTATCTATATTACGGGAAAATGTTATTGAGAATAAACCCAGATTAGATAGCTTTTTGATATTTTTAAAAGTTGAAGTTCTAAATGGTTCGGCAAAATGATTTCTATAAATACCATGTCTCATATTCCAAATATCCGTTGTATCATTCATTCTGATAGCAGTGGTTACGGCAGAGTTTTTAAACACACCTTTACTAATAAGTTTCTCAGCGTTAGAGGCAGACATAAGCAAAATATCTATTAACTTAGATTTTGTCATATCTTCCATAGCCTGAAGATAACCATTAAGATTTTTATATGTTTTTAAAAGCACGCCGGATTTATCTCTATTATTTCCTGTAGCAGGTATTCCACCCCCCATATCTGCATCCTTAGCATCAGCAATGATAAAATCTTTAGGAGAGTATTTACCGGAGTTAATTTTTTTTAATTTAATATCTAGAGTTTTTTTCATAATTTTTTTTATTAATTTAGTATATATTGTAATTGAATTTTAAGCATGTCTCAAATTAAATCATCTATTATTGAAAATAATATTTTAAGAATTAAAACTATTAATATAGGAGCTTCTTTATATGAAGTATTTTACAAACCTAAAAAAATTAATCTAATCCTTAATTTAGGAAATTATAAAAATTATTTAATACAAAAAGCTTACGTGGGAAGCACTTGTGGAAGAGTTGTAAATAGAATTAGGAATAGCGAATTTAGCATTAGCGGAAAGAAATATAAACTAGTACCTAATGAAGGTAAAAACTCTTTACATGGAGGCATCGATAATTTCAGTTATAGAATTTGGAAACTCGAAAATTTAAAAAATAATAAAATTATATACTCCTTATTTTCACCTGATAGAGATGAGGGTTTCCCAGGTAATTTAAAAATACAATGTCACTATGAAATAAAAGGAAGTCATCTAATTATTAAATTTTTTGCGACAACTGACAAAGCTACTCATATCAATATTGCAAATCATGCCTATTGGAATCTTAATAAAATTAAGAAAAATATTTTTAATCATGACTTAAAGATTAACTCTTCTGTCTTTTTACCTAATAAAAAAGATGGCATTCCTAGTGGGGAGTTTCGAAAAGTAAAATTTTCTGTTCATGATTTTAACAGTTATGAAAATTTAGGTGAAAAAATAAAAATGAAAAAAGAAGGTTTTGATGCAAATTATGTAATAAAAAATAATAAAAAAATGGGATTTGTTGCTTCTCTTAAATGTCAATCATCTAAGATTCAAGCTGATTTTTTCTCCAATCAGCCAGGGTGCCAGCTTTATACATCTCAATTTCTTAAATTTAAAAAAGGAAATAATTCGCTTTCTCCTTTTCAGGGAGTTTGTCTGGAAACGCAAAAATACCCTAATTCAGCTAATGAGAAAAATTTCCCTTCTACATTATTGAAGCCTCTACAAAATTATTATCATGAACTTAAAATTCATATTTCTCATGGGAGATAGTATTTAATTTCATTAAAAATTCTGAATAATTCTATATAATAAGTATATGTACTTAGGTATTGATTTAGGAACCTCTTCTATTAAATGTCTAATTATAGATGATAGTCAAAAAGTTTTAAATTCCAGTTCTACTGAATTTTCTCTTTCTACTCCTCAAAATGGCTGGGCAGAACAAGATCCTCTACTTTGGATTCAAGGCCTCACTGATTGCTTAAATAGCATTTCTAAAAAAACAAATCTTAAAGATGTATTAGCTATTTCTTTTTCTGGTCAAATGCATGGGGCAACATGTTTAGATATTGATAACAATATAATAAGACCTTCTATTCTTTGGAATGACACCAGATCCTTTGCTGAATGCCAAGAAATGATGTTAAAAAATCCTAATATTATGGATATAACTGGAAATTTAGCTATGCCAGGTTTTACCGCTCCTAAAATCCTATGGATGAAAAATCATGAGCCTGAATATTTTAACAGAATTCGTAAAATATTATTACCAAAAGATTATATTAGATTTTATCTAAGTGCTGAATTTTATAGTGATATGTCAGATGCTTCCGGAACTTATTGGCTTAATGTTGGTGAAAGAAAATGGTCACAAGAACTATTAGATTTATGTGATTTGACCATTGACCAAATGCCTAATCTTTGTGAGGGAACAGAACAGACAGGCGTTGTGTCAAAAAAAATATCAGAACAATTTGGATTTAGTTCAAATTGTAAGATATATGGAGGGGCTGGCGATAATGCAGCAGGGGCTGCAGGTTTAGGTTTATTTCAAGAGGGTGATGGCTCTATATCTTTAGGAACATCTGGTGTTATTTTTACCCCTACTTTAAAATTTAAAAAAAACTATCAAGACGCTACTCATTCTTTTTGTCACTGTTTTCCAGAAACATGGCATTTAATGACCGTCATGCTTTCTTGCACATCTAACATTAATTGGTTTTCAAATACTTTTAAAGTCAGTCTAGAATCATTCTTTCAAAGTTTTGAAAAAAATTATAATTCTAATATTACTCAACAGCCATTTTATCTTCCTTATCTTGCTGGAGAAAGAACCCCAATTAATGATCCTTTTATTAGAGGTTCTTTTTCTAATATGGGTCTACAAACAAGTATGGACGATTTATGTTATTCTGTAATTGAGGGTATATCATTTGCAATTCTAGATAATTACTTATCGTTAGAAAAAACTAATCTTAATTTAGATAACTTATATGTAATTGGTGGAGGTTCTCAAAATTATTCATGGTTAGAAATGATTTCTACACTTCTTCAAAAAAAATTAACTTTAACAGAGGAGTCTAGTTCAATGGCTGCTTTGGGAGCTGCTCGTCTTGCTTTAGTAGGGTATAATCAATATCCTGTAGATGAAATTTTATCTAAACCTAATGTGATTAAAACTATTTTGCCTAATTCAAAAAATTCAGAAGAGCTGATTAAAAGATTCCATTTATGGAAAAAAATATATAATCAAAATAAATCTATAGCTCAAGATATTAATCAATCTTAATGTCAAATCACGCTTTAAAATTAAATTCAACCTTAGAACTCCAGAGGTTTTTAGAGGATAAGGCTTTAGCACTTTCTGATAACAAGAGGCTTATTGTGGCAATTTCAGGAGCACCAGGGTCAGGAAAAAGTCATGTATCTCAAAGCTTATCAAATTCAATAAATCAAGTGAGTAAAAAGTCTGAAGTATTTTCAATGGATGGTTTTCATTATGATGATGCTGTCTTAAAAGAAAAAAACCTGCTTTCAAAAAAAGGCGCTTTAGAAACATTTGACGTACTAGGTTTAAAAAGTTTTCTTGAAAGACTCTCAATGAATACGGAGGCAAATGTAGCAGTTCCTGTATTTGATAGAGATCTAGAGCTATCAAGATCTTCAGCATTAATTATAGATCAATCTATTCCTTTAATTATTGCAGAAGGTAGTTACCTTTTATTAAAAGATAAACCGTGGGGGGATTTGCAAAATTATTTTGATATTACCGTGATGATTAAATCTTCCAGAGAAGTTTTAACTGAAAGACTTATAAAAAGATGGAAATCTTATAATTTAAACCCAGATGAAATTGATCAAAAAGTTTTTCATAATGATATTCCTAATGGTGAATTTGTAAATTTAAATAGTATTAATCCAGATATAGAAATTATTAATTAATTAGTTGGAGCTTCTTTAGCTCCGGTCATGAGTGCAACAGCATCAGACATTAAGTTTAGGTGCCAAAGATGAAGGAGCGCCAGGAGAAAGATATGAAGGCGAATATTATAGCTATGTGAGAGATTTAGATGGCAATAAGCTTTGCTGCTACACATTTTTTAAAAGTGTAAATAAATAATTTTATTTTAATGTCTTATTCTTTTAAAGAAAGTTAGTTATGTAAATGAATATCCCAGCCTAAATAATTTCCACAAGCTTCTTTTAAGATCTTTTGAGTTTTAGATGCATTCATAACAACGTGATGTTCAAAGCCATTATTACAAACATACTTCATCAAGTCCTGTAAGTTTTTAACTTTAGCAACAGCTCTAGTTCCAAAAGTTTTTAAAGGATCATCAGTTAATTCACCTTCTCCAAAGTAAGCTTTTATTATGCCTTTATTATCATCGGTTGAAATTCTCCCAAAAGTCAAAGGGCTCGCAGGAGTTCTGCCATCAAGCGCTCCATGGGTATTTTCTTCACCTACAGCTGTTCCTAAAATAGGTGCAGTGCTAAGTTTAATGTCTGGGAGAAAAGATTTTGCCCAGTTTCCACAATGAAATAAAACACATTTTTCATCGTCATCGCTGTAGTTATTATTCCAGTCCACAAGAGCACTGGGTGTTTGAGATGCTAGCTGCATAGCATACATTGTGAGAGTTCCTGTAACATCTACTTCGCATGCGCTTGGCAACATATTTTCACTCATAATACTCATTGAAGTACAAACATTGCAGCCGTAATTCTCTTGAACACTTGTCCAGCATTGAATGGCTGTGGCATCTAATTTATGTTCATCGACAAATTGTGTTAAAACTGCATCCATTGTAGCTAACTGAAGTAGTTTATCTGGAGGGGTAAGGCCTGTGTTAGCATAAGATTTAATTTTATTTAAAGCTTGAATAACAACCTCATCTTTTTCAGATAAATTTTTAGTTTTCCCAATTACTTCTGATAAATCAATAGTAGTTACGCTTATACCATGTCGCTCTAAAATTTTTTCACTATAACGTACTGTGTTAAATGCATTAGGTCTGGCACCAACTGCTCCTATCCTGACTCTTTTCATACCTTTAACTACTCTACAAACTGATACAAAATCAATTAGCTCATTTTGGAAGCTATCTGCACTTGGGTGGATTACATGATTATTAGTCAGCGTATATTTTATTCCATATTGATATAAATTATTACAAACAGATATTTTTCCACAATAAGCATCGCGTCTATTTTTAACTTCTAATTTGTCTAAATCATCAGGATAAGCTTGCACTAAAACTGGAACATTTAATCCTGAAAGACGTATGGTGTCTGCTACACCTTTTTCGTCACCAAAGTTAGGAAGTATTACAAGAATTCCTTCAATGATATTGCTGTTAGATTTAAATAAGTTTGCACACTTTTCAGCATCATGAAAAGTTTCTACTCCGCCTAGTTTAGTATCTGACTCAGATAATAAAATGGGGTTGATGTTATGTTTTTTAAAGATACTTAATAGTTCATTTCTAGATTCAGTGACTAAATGGTCAGGAAAAAAATTCCTATTACCTATAATAACCCCAATATTTGTCATACTATTCACCTAACTTTCCTAAAATATTATAATATAGATTTTTGACTATCTCTAAGAAATATTAACAAAATGCTTATCTATTATTTCTTTCCAAGTTGTGAAATCACTCATAGATCTCTCATCTTTTGTAGGAAAAAAAGATCTACTTTCAACTCTATATTGCTCCAGTTCATCAAAGTTTTTACACTTTCCGCTTCCAATTAAGCCCATTAACAAAGAGCCATATAGAGATAGAATTCTTACTAAGGAAGAATATCTAAAGCTCCTAGGAGCATGCTCCACGTCTAACTTACCTATCTTAAAACAGACATAGACAAGCTCTTAAAAATGAATTCAAAAAAAATCAAATGCAACTGCAATCGATGAGAAATGAAAATAGAAGATTGCAAAATAGAAAAAGCCACCTTGAAACTTGTTCAAGATATCCTGGTAAATATATGAATTGTCCTCAATAGATATACTTTAGAATGCAAAAAAAGAGGACTATCAAAATTTTAATATGAAAAAACTTTTAGGGATCGTGGTTCTGGGTTTGTTGTTAGGTGGGAATGCTTATTCTAAAACAATAGTGGATTAATTTTGTGCTTGGATTTAGTATTTTAAGTTGGTAGGTTAAATTATAATGAGTATCTTAAGAGCTACATTTATATGTTTAATATTAGCAGGTTGTGCTGGTGAAGTACCTCTTGGTGGAAAAGAATGAAAAAAATATTTTTGATAACAATTTTTTTATTATCTTTAAATACTTTTGCTGAAGCA
>JAQBUY010000104.1 GCA_027623775.1 Pseudomonadota bacterium | reverse complement strand
GCTCAGTTGGTAGAGCAGTTGACTGTTAATCAATTGGTCGCAGGTTCGAGTCCTGCTCGAGGAGCCAAATTCATTAACTTTATTCCTCTAAATTCCTAACTTCTAGAAGAAATTTGGTTTATTGTGCTTGCTACATTTTAAGCCGAAGTGGATCCGATCTGTAGGTTCCAGTGTAGGTTCCAGAAATTTAGGTTCCTATTTGTTCTTATTAAAACCTTTAGGATAATATTAGATTAGTTAAACTTATACTTGATATTTGCGAAGTAATTTTTCATTCAAATCAAAACCTAAACCTGGCAAATTAGGAAGTTTAAATTTACCATTTTTGTCAGGATACTTAAACTCTGGATAAAAATCTTCAACTAAGTCTAAATAGTATTTTTCAATATAAGTTTCGGTTTGAATTTGTGAAGCTAAATGTAGTGTGGCTAAAAATCCAGGTCCGGAATAAGCAGAATGTGGCATAACAGATACCTTATAACTTTCTGCTAATTTTATAATTTTCATCATTTCCCCGATTCCCCCAACTTTTATAACTGATGGTTGGATATAATCTGCTGCATTCGAGTCCATAATTTTTTTAAATTCCCATTCAGTACAAGCATTTTCTCCTATAGCTATAGAAGTTCCTAATTTTTCTTTTAATAATGAAAGATCTCTGAAATTTTCTGGAGGAAATATAGGTTCTTCTAGCCAATAAAGATTTATTTTATCAAAGAATGATTTTTTATTAATAACCTCATCGTACGACCACTCACAATTTACATCTGTCATTAATTGTATGTTATCGCCTACAAATTTTCTAGCTAACTCAATATTATTTTCTTTAATTTCGTGCAGTTTGATTATTTTAAAATTGTTTTGTAAAACTTCATTGCATTTATTTTCAATTTTTTTATCATCTGAGTATCTTAACAAACTAGCATAAGCAAAAAATTCATCTTTATTTTTATTACCTAGCATTTTATAAATTGGTAGTTTCTTTTCTTTTCCAAGAGCATCCCACAAACCAATTTCAACACCAGACAAAGCATATATTGTTATTCCATATCGCCCAAAAATGTGTAATTTTTTTTGAATTTCATTTGAAATTTTTAAAATATCTTTAACTGTGTTAATTTCTTTTCCTATCAAAAAAGGGATAATCATCTCTTCAATTGCAACTTTTACTGGCTTCCATGAAATATATCCAAAAGCTTCTCCCCATCCTACCATTCCTTCTTCGGTTTGTATTTTTATAAAATTATACTGATATAGCTCATTTCCAATACGAGTGGGTATATGAACGCAAACAGGTGAAATGCTTTTAATTTTCATTACAAGACTATAAAATACTGGTGATTATAATATGTAGAGGTTTTCTCTTTGCATAATAAACTTTTCAAATTTCTTAAGAGTTTCTTCAGTGGGAAGAATAAAGATCGATCTTTTATCTTCATTGTTTCTGATGATTTTAAAATAATCTTTTTTAATTGCTGTATTTACGTATGTATTTGAGGTTAGATAAGATCGTTCAATAAAGTTTAAAAGTTGATTTTTAGAGATAGTTTCATTTTTATAGTAAGCAATAACTACTTTATGCAACATAATCCAATGTTGTGGCGTTGTAGTAAAGAATCTCAACAACTCATCTTCTGATCTTGTTAAAAAGTCAGTCAAAGAGAGTTCTGCAAGTCGAATAAACTTATTCTCTTTTTTCTTTTTTTGAGTTTTCTCTTTTTTTTTAATCATAAAAACAACTAACTTTAATATACTAAAATTTATACCCCTTTTTTTAAAAAAAGGGGTATAAAATTATCTAACAGTATGTGGTATTATTTAGTATTTAAAATAGCGTTAATCATATCTGAGCCATATTTATCTGAATAACTTTTATAAACAGGTTTTACAGCTGCAGCAAAAGCAGGAACATCAACTTTATTAATTTTCATGCCTTTAGCCTCAAGATCTTTTAAGGCTTGACCAACAACTTGCGTTGTTAGTTTGATTTCATAAGTTTGCAACTCAACAGCAGCTTTAGTTATAGCTTTTTGTTGACTTGTACTTAATGTATTCCATGTTTTTTTTGACATCACAACAACTCCTGGAGGTCTAAAATGTTGTGTAATAGAATAATATTTAGAAACTTCAAAGAACTTATCATTCAAGACGTTTCCAGCAGCATTTTCTCCGCCATCTAAAACACCTTGTTTTAAAGCACTATAAAGTTCCCCGTATGCCATTGGTGTTGCGCTACCGCCCATGGCATTAACAGTATTAACCATTAAAGGACTTTTCATCACTCTAATTTTTAATCCATCCATGTCAGAAGGTTTGGTTATTGGTTTTTTTGCATTGAACATATTTCTATATCCGTTATCAAACCAAGCAAGGCCTTTCATATCTTTAGAGTCTAACATCCCTAAAAATTTTGCGCCTACTGGACCAGACAAAACCTTTTCAAAATGTTCTGTATCTCTAAACATATAAGGTAAACTAAAAATGTCATATTCTCCAATAAATCCTGCCATTGGTCCTGTCGAAACTTGAGCCATTTGGATAGTTCCCTGCTGCATTCCTTCTATATATTCTCTCTCACTTTTTCCAAGCTGACCACCAGAAAGGACTTTAATATTTAAACCGATTTTTTGTTTATTAATTTTATCTGCAAACCAGTTTAGTGCTTCGTTGTGGTGATGACTTGGTCCTGAAACAGAAGCTATTCTTATTGTTGTTTCTGCAAAAACAAGACTAGTACTGCCAAGCATAAAAAGTAAAGCGATAATTGTTTTTGTAAACTTACTTAACATTTTTCCCCCTTTTTATTATTTATATATAATTATTATATACATTATTTATATAAAAATTACAAAAAAAAAATACAACTATTAATTGTTGAATTAAATATTAGAGAATTGCCCAATCATCAGGAACTTGCATGGCCAACTTATTAAGGGGTCTTGCTCCCTCCTCAGTGATTTCGACTACTTGTTCAACTCTTAGACCTTGTTCTTCAAGTTCGTGTAAATCTAATTTTATTGCTAAAGTCATTCTTGGATATAGTACAAAACTTGTATTTTTGCTCAAATCTGGTGATTCAACAACATCAAGACCAACTCCATGACCAACACCTCTTGTTCCAGTAACATATGGGGAAAAATTAGGTTCTAAACCAAGGGGTAGCAAAGAATCATAGAACATTTGATAAATGCTCGTAGCTTTTGTTTGAGGTTTAATGGAATTTATTGTGTCCTTTAATATTCTATGCGAATTTGTTAACGCATCTATTTTGGCTTTGCTTGCACCTGGTAATAAAAAAGTTAACCCTCCGTCATTACAGTAATGTCCAATGGTAGGATTAAAATCAACCATCAAAAGCTCCCCTTTTTGTATTTTTTTATCAGTAGCTCTCCATGCAGGAAATTTAGTATTTTTACCAGACATCACAACTGTTGCAGAACCAAGATCAGCTCCAAGCTGTCTTCCTAAAAAATCAGCGTGAGCAACAACCTGCTGCTCGGTCATACCTATTTTAACAATACTTCTTAACTCGGTAAGAACTTTATCATTAATTTCAGCAGCTTTTTCCATTAATTCAACTTCTTTTTCACTCTTTATTTTTCTCATATCATCCAAAATTGTCGTTACAATTGGGAATTCCACGTCTGGCATAGATTTAGTTAATATGTCTCTGAGGTAAAAGGGCATTAAATGCTCACCAGCAATTCCAATTTTTTTATTCTTTTGATTAAATTTTTTTAACATTTGAGAAATATCAAACTCAAATTTATGATGTTGTAGAATGTTTTTAATCCAAACTGTTTCTTTTGCTGAATAATAATTTAACCTACCAATTACAAGGATTGGATCATCATTCTCCATTAATATTAAGGTCTGGGGAGATTCCTCAATAACGTTTATTGGTTTGTAGCCAGTAAAATAAGTGCAATAACCCGATCTGTATTCATCAGAATAAACAATAATACCTGAAAGATTATTTTTTTTAACGTGCTCTCTTAAAATTTTAACTCTACTTTCTAATTCCA
>JAQBUY010000103.1 GCA_027623775.1 Pseudomonadota bacterium | reverse complement strand
ATTTTTTTATTTAAAAAAACCAAAAAGGAAAACATCACCTATAGTTAAAGGCGAAGAAAAAATTTATACCAAATATAGTGGTGATGCTTATTTTGATAAATTTAGAAATAAAGAAAAATTAAGAACTAAAGGTGAGCAAATTTTAAAAAAAAACGATAAGAAATAATTTGTGTTTAATTTTTTTAGGAAAAAAAAGAAAAAGCGAAATGAAATAGCAATTTTCCAGGAATTGGAATTAAAACCTGAAGATTTTAGAGAAGAAATACCAAATAAAGAAGATCTTGAACCTATAGACGATATTTATTTCTACAATGATAAATTGCTTAAAAGAAATACATATTGGAGAAAGATAGATTCTGAATTGATCCAAGTTGATGAATACGGTGAGAGTCTTGATGAAGATGATAAAGATTATCAAAAGGAAATACCTAATACTTCAAAATTAAAAGAATACAAAACTGATGTTAAGTTTTTTGTTGAGGAAGAAAAAGAAGATATGATTATTTGCACATGGTGGAAACAAAATGAACAAGGTCAATTAACACAAGTTAATCTTTCAGACGAGGGTGAAAGCGTCAAATTTAAAATGAAAGCTTGGTTGAGAAAAGAAGCTATCAATGCAGTTAAACTTGAAATTAGTACAATGAAAAAAAGAGCCTATGAATATGAAAAAGAGGAATTATTAAAAATGATAGAAAAAGAAGAAAATAAGATTATTAAAAAACAAGGATGGAAATGGGTTAGAAGGTTAGCTTTAGCATCTTTGGGTATTGGTTTTATACCAGGACTATAAATTATGGAAACTTGGCAAATTATATTAGCAATTGTTATCGTTGGCTTATCTATCGTGATGCCAATTTATTATTCTTCTGAAAAGAAAAAGAAAGAACAGCAGAAAGAGTTAGAAAAAATTAAAAAATATGGTGATGCTATGAATCAATTAACTAGAAATAAAAAATAATAGATATGTCAGGTTTAGAAATATTATTAGCCATTGAACTTGCTTATATGGCTTACAAAATACTTATTGATTAACTTATCTTGATGAATATTGGGGATTTGGTAGTTATAGTGAATGAAAATTTCTGAAATAATTTCTTCAATAGAAAATAACCAGTTATTTGTTCCTGTATTTCAAAGAGAGTATGTTTGGAAAAGAGAAAATGTTAAAAGCTTGTTTGACTCTTTAATTAAAGGTTATCCTTTTGGCACAATGTTGACATGGTCGACAAACAATCCCCCAAAAATGAAGGGTAATATTCTTTATGATAATAAAATGGGTGCAATTAAATTAATTTTAGATGGTCAACAAAGAATAACATCTTTGTATCTAATAATAACTGGAAAGACCCCCCCTTATTATAAAGATGAAGAAATAACTACTCGAGTTCATGGCCTGTATGTAAATTTAGAAAATGGTGAGCTTCAATATTATAAAAAAACAATTATGGAAAAGAATCCTTTATGGGTGAATCTTACAGAAGTTTTTGCAGACAATAATAAGATACTAATGAATATATTGGAAAAAGATGAATATAAAAATATTTGTGACAAAATTTTATCTACACATGGAAAAATAAAATCAATATTGCAAAGAGATTTTATTGAACAAGTAATCCCTATTGAAGCAAAGATAAGAGAGGCAATAGATATATTTTATACAGTAAACTCAGGTGGTATTACCCTTACAGATGCAGAATTAGCTTTAGCTCAAATTTCAGGTTATTGGGAGGAGGCTAGAGAGCTTTTTAAGAAAAAAATTTTTGAGTTATCTGATAAAGGTTTTGATTTTAGACTAGATTTTATTGTTTATTCGTTGCTTGCAGTTATGTATCGGTCAGGTGATGAAATGAAGAAACTTCATAGCCCTGAAAATAAAGAAAAAATTATTAAGACATGGGAGATTTTAGACAAATATGTTTTAGATTATGTAATTAATATTTTAAAAAATAAAGCATTTGTGGACCACACGGAAGAGATTAATTCTTATTATGCTCTAATTCCAATAATCGTTTATTATTTTAAAAAATTTGAGAGTGGTGCAAAACATTTTTCAGATGAAGAAACAAATAAAATAATTAGATGGTTTTATTACTCTCAAATTAGAAATAGATATATTAGCCAATTGCCTCAAAAATTAACTAAAGACAGTAAAATTGCATGGGAGTCAGATAATCCTTTCAATGAGCTTCTTTTGTTAATTGAAGAAGAAAGATCTTTAAAAATAACAGAAAATGAATTTGAAGGAAGAAATGTTTCTCATCCTTTATTTAAATTATGTGTATTTTACTTTAAAAGTAAAAATGCTGTTTGTTTAACTACAAATGTTCCAATTCATCAAACGATGGGGAAAATGTATCAATTAGAACGTGATCATATTTTTCCATATTCAGTCTTAAAAAAACTTGGTTATGGAATGGGTGAACAAAATTATAGGTTGGCACAAGAATTTACTAATAGAGCATTGTTAACAAAAATTGCAAATAGAGATAAATCAGCTAAATCAGCTGAGAACTATTTAAGCTCAATTGATAATAAAACTCTTTCACTTCAATCAATTCCAATAAAACCAAATCTTTGGAAAATTGAAAATTTTCAAGATTTTTTAGTTGAGAGAAGAAGAATATTAACAAAACAATTAAATGAATTTTTAGATAATTTTTCAAAAACAGAAAAAACTACTTCAGCAATATCAATTGAAACATTAATTGATAAAGGTGAAAGTGATCAGCTAGAATTTAAATCAACTTTTAGATGGAGCTTAAAGAAACATCAAACTGATAAAGTTTTAGAAGGAGCTATTCTAAAAACAATTTCTGCATTTACAAATTCTGATGGGGGCACTTTACTCATTGGAGTTGCAAATAACGGTGACATAATTGGATTAGAACACGATTATAAAAGTTTTGGTAAATCTCAAGATAGAGATGCTTTTGAATTAACTTTAAGAAACTCAATTTCAAATGCATTTGATATGACTTTTGCATCTAGGTTAATCAAAATAGAATTTTATGAGTTAGATGATAAAGAAATTTGTAAGGTTGATATAAAAAAAAGTAATCAGCTTATTTTCATAGATTTTTCAGATAAAAGTGGAGAAAAGTTGAAACAAGCTTTTATTAGAAATGGAAACGCATCTAAAGCCTTAGATCCTGAGGAAATTGTTAAATACACTAAAGAAAATTTTTAATAATTTCTGATTAATTAAATTTTAAAAGGATACTCTAGTAACATATATTGATAGTTTAGAATGAAAAAAAAAGAAATTATCTTTTATGAAAGTAATTCTTTTCCCTCTCCAGGACCAGAAATTCTAGAACTAAAAGTAGACAATAAAGGAAGTATTATTGAGGAAGGCGTGATGCAAGGCATTGAATCAGAATTAACTGAAACAAAGATTAAAAACTTTTGGAAAAAGATGGATGAATTAAATGTTTGGAATTGGGATAAAAATTATTCATTTGGTAGAATTTGTGATGGTCATATGTGGAAATTGCACTTACGAAATAAAGAAGGAAAAGTAAAAGTTTCAAATGGACACCAAGAATATCCGTATAATTTTAAAAAAATAATAAATGCATTGAATAATCTATTTGGTTCTAAGGTGGAAAAAGGACAATCTTTTGATACAGAAAAAGAGATTATTGAATTTAGTTCTGAATATTATGGTGGTGGAATGTATATATTGTTAAAAGATAATATAGGTTCAGTAGACGAGAGTGGAAAGGGAGACTTTCTTAATGTAAAAATAGACGAATTTAAGAAACAAAACTTCTGGAAAAATATAGAGAAACTTGATGTATGGAAATGGTACAATAAATACCCTCATAGAAAACCAAAATATGAACCTTTAACCTGTCAAGCGTATTGGAACTTAAAAATAATTTATCAAGATAAGGCAAAGTATTGTTCTGGTTATGCTGTTTATCCAAAAAACTTTAAAAAGTTTACTAAAGAACTTAGTGATTTAATGGGTGTAGAACTTAATATTGAGTGATTTTTCATCAATTGTTATAGACGCATTTGCAAGTGTAACAGTTTAAATTCATTTTTA
>JAQBUY010000102.1 GCA_027623775.1 Pseudomonadota bacterium | reverse complement strand
TAGTTAAGTTATTTCCAATCATTAGAGATATTAAAATAATGGCTCCATAGGCATTGCTCCTTTTAAAAAATTTTAAAGAATTCAGCACAGAATTCTTCCATATAAAATTGATATCAAAAAACATAACGGCACCTAAAGAACTTACTAATATAAAATAATAATAGCTATAACTGAAATAATTTCCCAATATTATCAATAATATAAATTGTGTAATAATTAGAAGATTGAGTATAATTATTTTATTGGATCCAAAAAAGATTGAAGAAGAGTAAATTCCAATTTTTTTATCATCCTCCTCATCCATGGTTGCGTAAATAGTGTCATAAATAACTGTCCAGATAACACAAGAAACATAAAGTAGAAGTATTATATTGAATGGAACTGTAAAGCCAGAGGATGACCATCCTATAAATACACCCCAATTATAAATGAGCCCAAGTATAAGTTGTGGTAGAAAAAAATTCTTCTTAGCGAGCGGATATAAAAAAACTAATGGAAGTATAATTATTCCAAGGATAATGCTTTCTAAGTTGAATTGTATTAAAATTAAAAAACCAAAAAATAAAAGAATAGCTAAACTTATTAAAGCTTGTAATACACTTATTTCACCAGAAGCAATAGGTCTAGTCCGAGTTCTCTCTATTTGAATATCAATATTTCTATCCCATAGGTCATTAATAATACAGCCTGCTGATCTCATAATTATTGACCCTAGAAGAAAAAAAGAAATGATAAATAAAAAATCAGAGTTAATTTTTGATGAAACCGATAATCCAAAACTAACCGGATAAAATAGCAACATAAAGCCTATAGGCCTATCCAATCTAAATAAAAGAATATATTTATGAAGAGCTAGTGGTAAAAGCTTAAATATTATTTTATTCTTGTTAATATCAATCATGAAGAGAATTTATCTTAATAATAAACTAGAGAAAAATTTAATCCATCAATTTGATTATGATCAATTTATCCATTTATCAAAAGTAATAAGACTTAAGGCGAAAGATGAATTGTTGCTTTTTAATAATCTCGATGGTGAATGACTTACTGTAATTGAGAAAATAGGCAAAAAACAAAACGAAGTTAAGTGCGTAAGTAAATTTTCTGATCCTAAGTCAGTGCCTAATATTGACCTCCTATTCTCTCCTATTAAGTATCAAAACTCTGAAACAATTATCAGGCAAGGTACGGAAATTGGAATAAGAAAATTTTATCCAACTGTTTTTTCTAGAACGGTTGTAGATAAGGTAAGTATGAAAAAATTTAATACCTATGCTCTTAGTGCTTCACAATAATCAGGAAGAACCCAAATACCTAAAATAAATGAAATTTCTAAAATTGAATACCAAAAAGACATATTAAATAATAAGAATATTTTAATGTTTGATGAAAATTTAGAGGGAAAAGAATTGAGAAAAATCAGTATTAACTTAAATCAAGATATTTTGATTATTATTGGCCCTGAAGAGGGTTTTTCCGATAAAGAAAGAATGCTTATATCTTTTTTTTCAAAAAGCTTTCATAGTTTGAAAATAGGATCTAGAATTTAAAAAGACTGATACATCCGTAGTTTCCGCTTTAAGTTTAGTTTTTCACTATTTTGACCGCGATTAAATGTTCTAAGCGACAACCTGTCAATATACTGACTCTAACTATTGAATAATATGTCCTCATGAAATTTTTATTATTTACACTCTCCAGCTTAGTCCCATCTACATTATGGGCAGACTTTCCAAAAGCTTGGCAATTTGGATTCCAAGACCCAGCAACAGATTTAATGGGAAAAGTTATTTCCCTTCATAATGGCATTTCAATAGTAATGGCCGGAGTAACTTTATTTGTCTTAATTCTTTTATTGTATGTCTCTTATAGATTTAGTGCTAAAAGAAATCCTAATCCATCCACTACAACACATAATACAATTTTGGAAGTTCTTTGGACTGCTATCCCTGTAATTATATTAGTTATTATGGCTATTCCATCTTTTAAACTTCTTTATGAGCAAGAGAAAACTGAAGACTATGAAATGACAGTAAAGATAATTGGTCATCAGTGGTATTGGGAATATGAATATCCAGATTATGGAAACTTTTATTTTGAAAGCTATATGGTCCCAGATGAAAAATTAAAGAAAGATGATATAAGGCTTTTAACAGTGGATAATCCTTTAGTGATCCCTGCTAATACAAATATTCAAATATTAATTACAGCGGGAGACGTATTGCATAGTTGGGCTGTGCCTTCAATGGGACTTAAAACAGATGCAGTCCCTGGTAGGTTAAATGAAACCTGGGTTAACGTAAAAGAACCTGGAACATATCGTGGACAATGTTCAGAAATTTGTGGGAACGGACATGGTTTTATGCCAACAGTAGTAAAAGTTTTGCCAAAAGAAGAATTTTTAGCATGGGTTGAACAGGCAAGAAATTCATATGCAATTAATGATGAAATTATCGATGATCTAGAAGAATTAAAATTAACTAAAAACATTGAGTTACTAAAAGGAGCAGACACATTATGAGTGTAAAATCAGATTCACTAGATCATCAAGAGGACCACAAGCCTAATTTTTTTATAAGGTGGTTTTTTTCAACTAATCATAAAGATATAGGAACCCTATATTTTATTTATGCAATCCTAGCGGGAATAGTGGGTACTCTTCTATCAGTGGTCATGCGAATGGAATTATCATCTCCTGGCCTAAGCATTGTTACTGATGGGCAAATGTGGAATGTTATTATTACTGCTCACGGATTATTAATGATATTTTTTGTAGTGATGCCTGCGCTTATAGGCGGTTTTGGAAATTGGTTTGTTCCTTTGATGATAGGTGCTCCAGATATGGCTTTCCCAAGATTAAATAATATTAGTTTTTGGTTACTAGTTCCCTCATTACTTTTAATTACAGGTTCAATGTTTGTAGGAAATGGAGCGGGAACAGGCTGGACAATATACCCACCTTTAAGTTCTACTGTTGGTCATTCTAGTCCTGCCGTTGATATGGCAATATTTTCTCTTCATTTAGCTGGTGCTTCTTCTATTCTTGGCGCAATTAATTTTATTACAACAATTCTTAATATGAGAGCTCCCGGAATGACTCTTCATAAAATGCCCTTGTTTGCATGGTCTATGTTAGTGACAGCATTTTTGCTTTTACTCGCTGTTCCTGTTTTAGGTGGGGCAATTACAATGTTGTTAACTGATAGAAATTTTGGGACTGCTTTTTTTAGTCCTGCAGGAGGCGGTGACCCAATATTATTTCAGCATTTATTTTGGTTTTTTGGTCATCCTGAAGTTTATATTATGATTTTGCCTGCTTTTGGAATTGTCAGTCATATTATCTCAACTTTCTCTAAGAAACCTATATTTGGCTATCTGGGAATGGCCTATGCGATGGTTGCAATTGGTTTTATAGGTTTTGTAGTCTGGGCTCACCACATGTATGTTGTTGGTTTTAGTGCTGATGTTAGGGCATATTTTATGCTTGCTACAATTATTATAGCAGTTCCTACTGGAATTAAGATATTTAGTTGGATAGCTACAATGTGGGGCGGATCTATTACTTATACTACACCAATGCTTTTTGCAGTTGGTTTTATTTTTCTATTTACTCTTGGTGGAGTAACAGGAGTTGTTTTGGCTAATGCAGGTGTGGATGTTGTTCTTCATGATACTTATTATGTTGTAGCTCACTTCCATTATGTGCTTAGTATGGGTGCCGTATTTGGAATTTTTGCAGGAATGTATTATTGGTTTGGAAAAATGTCAGGAAAAAAATATTCTGAATTTTGGGGAAAAGTTCATTTTTGGCTATTCTTCATAGGAGTAAATCTAACCTTCTTTCCTCAGCATTTCTTAGGTCTACAAGGAATGCCAAGAAGAATTCCTGACTATCCTGATGCTTTTACTGGTTGGAATTATATATCCTCATTAGGCTCTTATACTTCAGCTGCATCATTTTTCTTATTCTTAATTATCGTAGCTCATGCATTTTTATTTGGAAAGAAATGTGAAGATAATCCATGGGGCGAAGGTGCGAAAACTCTTGAATGGACACTTTCTTCTCCTCCTCCTTATCACCAGTATGAGACGCTACCAGAAGTCAAGAATTAGTGAGTTTTGAAAATAAAAAACAAGAAGATTCTAA
>JAQBUY010000101.1 GCA_027623775.1 Pseudomonadota bacterium | reverse complement strand
CTAATAGTATCTACTAAAATTTTATAGTCATTTATTCTTTTAACATGAAAGTTTGAAAAAGATTGATCTTCTGTTAATTGATATTCTTCTAGGAATGAAATTTCCTCTAAGTATCCTGGTAAAATGATTTCAACATATTCTTCCATTAAAACATCCTGATCATGGATGTTTTTAAAGTTTGAAATTTTAATTAAAGTTAAAATATGATGTTCTAAGCAGGGCATTATTAACTTATCTTTAATAGATAAATTTTTGCATTTATTTAATATTGTAAAAAAATTCTTTTGATGAGAGTGATCAATTTCTTTAAAGTATTCAAACTTCTTTTTTGTCTTATTACTTTTAAATAAAGGTAGTAATGATGTTGATATAGAATTTAAAAAGAAATAAGAAAAGCTCGATGGGAAAACTGGACCTTTGAATTTATAAATATAAGTGTCTAAAGAATTTTTATGTTTTTCCAGAAAATTACTACACTTAGCTTTTGTAAGGTTCGCAAGATTTAGGAGATCTATTAGTATTTTGTTAGTAACTTGCTTGTTTTCTTTCATAATTTATTACTTTATATACAAGTAAAAAATACTTGTAAATGTATATTTTTACTGTTGACAACAGTAATAATAGATAATAATGTGTTGTTAATGTTATCATTGTTGAAAACCCAAGGTTCTAAACTCCTGTTGTTAATATGCTTTCTGTTGAGCCTTGGGTTTCAATTAAAGGAGAACCTGAATGAAAGATAAATTCTATTTCGTCTTACAAGATTGTTTAAGTTCAAGAAAAGAGTGGGTATCTCAAATAGAGATATATTTTAAGTTTAGAGCCTTAAAAGAAAAAGCTCAAAGAGAGCGATATAAAAATAATAAGCTAATTTATATTGTTAATAAATTAATCAATCTACCCATTAATACTTTCAATTTTATCAATAAAATTAGTGAATATTTAGAATACAAAAAAGCATTAAAAGAAATTGAAGTCATGAGTGAAGAAATTCAAAAATATGATCAAACAAAAAAAATTGATGAAGAAAAAAATTGAAAAAAAATTAAAAAAAACTGCAAAAATTATTAATTTTATTAGTAAGTCAAAAAAAATTAATAGGATTCAAACAGAAGATATGGAGCAAACTAGAATGGATGCTTTAGCAAAAGAAATGGTAGATAACTATTATGGTGCTACAAAAAAAAGCTTTTTAGATTCTGCTTTATGTCTCTATTATTTATTATACAGAGTAATACAAAAAATGATGGTTCATACAAGCTTTCCTGTTTATCAAAATTACCATAAATTTGCTTGTGAACAAAATTTAGAAAATTACAAAAAATGGTTAAATAAATCTAATGAAAGAGATGGTGGAGCTATACACAATAAAGTTGTGGAAGCAAAATCAGGTAATGAAAATGATACAATACATTAATATATTAATTATAGGATAATAAATGACAGATTTTTTAAGCTATCAATTTTTTGTAGGAATAATTCTAGGAGGACTTATTGTCTTGGTCATCTATCCACTGTTCAAAAAAAAGAATCAAACAGATTCATTTAAAGACAACTTAAATGAAATAGGAAAAAATATTAAAAGTTTACAAGAAGACAGTCTAAAATATCAAGGTTCTATGAGTGAAAAATTAAAATTCTTCACTAGGTCAGGAGAAAATTTTGAGAAAATAGCCAATGAAATGAAAAATACATTAGTGGCAGGTTCTTCTCAAAAACAAGGTGCTTGGGGAGAGATGGTTCTTGAACATATTTTAACAAAATTACAATTTACAGAAGGTGAAGAATTTGAAAAACATAAGAATTTTAAATCTGAAGAAGGGGATAAATTAATACCCGATTTTATTGTTCATTTCCCTGGAAAAAGAGACGTTATTATTGACTCGAAAGTGAACTTAACAGCATGGGATGAGTACGTTAATAGTGACAATGAAGAAGATAGAGAGGAAGCGCTAAGTAGACATAAGCTATCTGTTAAAGCCCACATAGATTCTTTATCTAAAAAAAATTATAAAAATTTAGAAAATATTAATACCTTAGATTCTGTCATTATGTTTTGCCCCAATGAAGCTGCTATATCTTCATTAGGATCTTCAAGTAGAAAAATGATGGACTATGCCATAGAAAAAAAGATCACATTAGTTGGTCCATCGATGCTTTATTTTACATTAAAGACAGTGGAATATTTTTGGAAAGCTGAAAGACAATCTAAAAACACCAAAAAGATAATTGAACTTGCAAATAAGATCAGTTCCCAGAGCGTAGAAATTTACGACAGTGCAAAGGTTGCAATCGATGGAATCGCTAAAACCTCTAAAGGTGTAGAGGGTATTATGAAGAAGATAAAAGACGGCCGAGGAAGCTTTCTTAGTAAGGTTGATAATTTAAACAAAGTAGGTGGACTTTCTCCTAAAAATCCACTTCCAAATGAAGTGCAACAAGATTTAGAGGAAGATATACTTAATATAGAAAACCAGTCAAAAATTGATGATGAATAAAAAAAATGGACAATAATACTTATCTATTAATTGTAATTGTTTTATTGATCCTAGTTATTGCATTTTTGTTATGGAGTAAGAAACAAACCAATGATGATTTTGACGAACTGTTTGATGGTTTAGATGTTGAGTTTAAAGGAAATGAAAAAAATTTTAAAGGCATGAACGAAAGTATAAAAGAAACAAACGCACTTTTAGAAACTTATAATAAAGTAATTGATAGTAAATCGCTGGAGATTGAAGAATATAAAGAAGCAAATTTATTAGGCAAACAAAAAGGCTTGTTTACTAGTTTGATAGGTATCTTAAATTTTATTGATAAGTTTAATCTTGAAATCAAAGATCTTAACGAAAATACAAAAAATTATTTAACAGCCTTAAAAGATAAATTGGAAATAATTTTATCTTCTGCAGGTATTGAAAAGTATATTCCCCAAATAAATAAAAATATAATGGATATAGAGGGTTGTAATCCAAGTCATAATACCAAAAAAACATCTGATGTTTCAAAAACAAATTTAATATCCAAGGTTCTTCAGCCTGGTTATTGTTTGCAAGTTTCAGAAAATAAAATTATCTTTATTAAAAATGCAGAAGTTGAAGTATTTGAATTAGAAAAAAAATGAGCAAAATTATAGGAATAGATTTAGGTACTACTTATTCAGCGATTGCCCAATTAGATGATCTTGGCAATCCTGAAGTTTTATCTTCAACAGACTCTAATAGAAAAATAACTGCTAGTGTTGTCTATACGAATGGTGACAAAGTAATTGTCGGTGATAAAGCCTTAGATGCTTTAGCCGCAACATCTAAAAATGTTATCTCAGAAACTAAACGGCAAATGGAAAATGATGTTGCCTATTCTGTTGCCAAAGGAGAGTGGGTTGAAAAAGATGAAGCGGAAGAGGGAAGCTATACACCAGCTCAAGTTTCTTCTTTTATATTAAGTAAGCCAGTCAATCTCCTGTTGAACGTAAAGGTGAAATCCAAGAAGAGTTAGTAGAGGCATATTTAAGAAAGGCCTTTCCAATGGATCAATACGAACCCGTCAGAAAAGGTAAGCGAGGGGCCGACGTCATCCAGTTTGTTCATCACCAGCAACAAGAAGTTGGTAAAATTTTACATGAAAGCAAAGATGTTTTAAATTTTGACGAAAAATGGGTAAGTAAACTTATTGATGATATGCATCGTGAAGATGCAATGGTGGGTATAATTTTCACTCGTGTGATGCCCAAAAAGGCTAAAGGCGTAATTGATGTAAGAGAAGGTGGAAGAGTTACAATTTGTTCAGATGAGTCAGTTTTGAAGTGGGTTGTTGCCTTATCAAGAAAACTAATCATTCAACAAAATAGCTTAAATAGTAATATAAAAGAGGATATTTCATCTAAATTACAGCAACTCCATGATTATGTGAATAGTAATGAATTTAAACTTCAATATAGAAAAATTAGAAATAATCTCCAAGCAACAAGCGATCAATTAGAAAAAGATGAACGTTCATTTGAAATTCAAATTAAGAATCGTAAAAAAAATCTAGATGAAAGTAAGAAAAATATACACGGAGTAGTTACATCTTTAATTTCAAATGCTGGATTATCTGAAGATTTATTACTTGAATAAAATAAATTAAGAATTATATAAGAAATATGCTTATAGATTTTAAAGACGAAGAATTTGAATCAAAAATAAAAAATGAAGACGTGTCCATTGTGC
>JAQBUY010000100.1 GCA_027623775.1 Pseudomonadota bacterium | reverse complement strand
TAACAATAATAAATATAAATCTTTAAATGATTTTAGATACTATTTGAAAAATTTTGATATAAAAAGACTATACGATTTGAAATGAATTATTCCCATAAAATAAAAAGAAAAAAAACTAAATCTATTAAAGTGGGTAATGTTAGGATTGGTGGAGATGCGCCTGTAAGTGTGCAGACGATGACCAATACTATTACCCATGATATCGAATCTACCTTATCTCAAATAAATATTATTGAAGAAGCAGGAGCTGATATAGTCAGAATATCAGTTCCTGATTCCGAATCTACTAAAGCTTTATCAAAAATTATTCCTGCTATTAATATACCTGTTATTGCGGACATTCATTTTCATTATAAAAGAGCATTAGAGGCAGCTGAAAATGGAGCACATTGTTTAAGAATTAATCCTGGTAATATTGGCTCTAAAGATAAAGTTTCAGAAGTAGTTGAAGCGGCTAGACAGAACAATATTCCTATTAGAATTGGAGTTAACGCTGGTAGTTTAGAAAAACACATACTAGATAAATATAAAAGCCCAACACCAGAGGCTTTGTTTGAAAGTGCAAAATATAATATTCAAATTTTAGAAGATCTTAATTTTGAAAACTTTAAAATTAGTGTCAAAGCTTCAAATATTTTTACTTCAGTATCTGCATATAAATTGCTTTCAGATTTCTGTGATTACCCTCTTCATTTAGGAATTACCGAAGCTGGATCTTATTTTAGTGGTTCTATAAAATCATCGGTAGGCCTAGGAATGCTTTTATACGAAGGTATAGGGGATACAATTAGAATATCTCTTTCCGATCATCCTAAAGAAGAGGTAAAAGTTGGTTTTGAATTATTAAAATCTTTAAACTTAAGAGATTATGGTGTTACTATCATCTCGTGCCCATCTTGTGCTAGGCAGCAATTTGATGTTATTAATACAGTTAAATCAGTTGAGTCTAGATTATCTCATATCAGGAAGCCAATTACAGTTTCAATTATTGGTTGTGTTGTAAATGGTCCAGGAGAAGCAACAATGACAAATATTGGTATTACGGGCGGTGGAAATAATACCCATATGATATATGTTGATGGAGAAAAAGATCATCGAATAAAAGATGAAAATTTGGTTGATTACTTAGTAAATATTATTGAAAAAAAAGTAACACAACTTCATAATTAGATAATTATATAATGAAAAATAATATCAATTTAGTTAAAGGAACTCATGATTTGGTTGGATCTGATCTTGAGAAGTATAATTATATTTTAGAAAATTTTAAAAATATTAGTGATAAATTCTCATTTAAAGAAATTATTACACCAATCATTGAACAAGAAGAGCTATTTGTCAGAGGTGTTGGTGAGATGACGGATATAGTCTCTAAAGAAATGTATACTTTTTTTGATCAAGGGGAAAAAAAAATTTGCTTAAGACCTGAGGCTACTAGTGGAATAGCTAGATTTGCAGCTGCGAATTATGAATCTGGATTTATGAAACTATTTACTTATGGACCTATGTTTAGAAGAGAAAGACCCCAAAAAGGTAGATATAGGCAATTTAATCAAATAAATATTGAAATTATAGGAGATGAAAGCTTTTATTCTGACTTCGAAGTTATTTATATCGCTTATAATTTATTAGAATCAATCGGTCTTAAAAATAAATTTAAACTACTAATTAATTCAATAGGAACAAAAGAAGAACAAATTAATTATTCAAAATCTCTTTATGAGTTTTTGAAATTAAAAAAAGATCAATTATCTGAGGTTTCACAGCAAAGGCTTGAGAAAAATACCTTAAGAATTCTTGACAGCAAAGATCTAAACGATCAATTGATAATAAACACTGCACCAAGACTCAAAGAATTTTTATCAATAAAAAGTTTAGATTTTTACAAAGGAGTAAAAGAACTACTAAATTCTCATGGTGTTGAATTTATAGAAGATGATCTTCTCGTAAGAGGTCTTGACTATTATTCTCATACGGCTTTTGAATTTCAAACATATGAAGACAAAAGACAAAATACAATACTAGCAGGGGGTAGATATGATGACTTAATAAGTTTAATTTCTTCTAGAAATATTCCTGGTATTGGATGGGCAGCTGGAATTGAAAGATTAATTGATTTGGTATCAATACCTGAAAAACCAATAATAAAAAAAAGTATCTTAATAGCAGTTCAAAACCTTAACTATATTAGTGAATATAAATTAATAAATATTGTATCTAAATTAGATGTGCGGTTCGAAGTTAAGTCTAATAATAATATAAAAAAACTTTTTACTTATGCTGATAAAAATAATTATGATTTTATTGCATTAGTAGGTGAAGAAGAATTTAGTTCGTCATCTATAGTTATAAAAAATCTTAAATTAAAAGAACAAAAAAAAATTCTAATTAAAGATTTGGATTTATCTAATGAAATTAGATAGCCAGATTGAAGATTTAAAAATTAAATTTAAATCTTTAAATGACCAACTTTTAAATTCAGAAAATTTAGGCAATAAAGAACTTAAAAAAATAAATAAAGAGTTAGCTAAATTAGAGCCAGTAATAAATATCGCAAATGAAATACAGAGACTGGAGAAAGAAATTATTGGATATAAAGATATTTTAGAAAATGAAAAAGATGATGAACTTAGAGATATGGTTAAAAAAGAATTACCTGAATACGAATATCTTCTTGAAGAGCAAAATAAAGAATTAATGTTGGCATTATTACCAAAAGATGAGGCTGATGAAAAAAATGTAATTTTAGAAATTAGAGCCGGCACAGGTGGTGATGAGGCTGCCTTATTTGCTGGTGATTTATATAGAATGTACGAAAGATATTCCGCTCTTAAAAATTGGATATTTACTCCCATGCTAAAGTCTGAAACAGGTTTAAAAGGTATAAAAGAAGCTGTTATTGAAATTAAAGGCGTATCTGTATTTAAATTATTAAAAAATGAATCTGGTGTTCATAGAGTACAAAGAATACCTGAAACTGAGTCTGGTGGAAGAATTCATACTTCGGCTGCTACTGTTGCTGTTTTACCTGAAGCGGAAGAATTTGATGTTGATTTAAAAGACTCAGAATTAAGAATAGATGTATATAGATCTGGTGGAGCGGGAGGACAATCGGTTAATACTACTGATAGTGCAGTCAGAATTACTCATATACCTACTGGCATAGTAGTCATACAACAAGATGAACGATCTCAACATAAAAATAAAGCTAAAGCTTTAAAAATTTTAAGATCTCGTATTTATGATGCTGAAAGATTAAAGATAGACACCGAATTATCCTCTAATAGAAAAAGTCAGGTTGGTAGCGGCGATAGATCTGAAAGAATAAGAACTTATAATTTTCCACAAGGAAGAGTTTCTGACCATAGAATTAATTTAACTTTATATAAATTAGATCAATTTTTACTTGGAGATGCTTTAGAGGAAATGATTTCTGCACTATCAGCTAGTGAACAAGCTGAAAAACTTAATAACTTAAATGACAGTTGAAAATATAAAAGAAATTTCAAAGATTTTTGATAATATTGTTACTTCTTTAAAAAAAAATCATATTAATAATCCTGACAGTGAGGCAAAAATAATTATTAGCTCTGCCTCAGGAAAAAAAAATTTTAATTTTGTCTCTGAATCCGATCTAAATATTGATAAAATAAATTCTATTTTAAAAAAAAGATTAGAAGGAAAGCCTTTAGCGAAAATCATAAACCAAAAAGGTTTTTGGAATGATGTTTTTTATACTAATGAAAATACTTTAGATCCTAGAGCTGATTCGGAAATCCTAGTAGAATCTATTTTAGATGATTTTAGTTTTATGAAGACGAAAAAATTCAATTTTATTGACTTATGTTCTGGAACTGGCTGTCTAGGACTATCTTTATTAGGTGAACTATCCAGTTCTCATTGTCTTTTTATTGATATAAGTCCAGAAGCTATAAAAGTTAATAAAATTAATTCTAGTCAATTAAATCTTGATAAAAGATCTAAGTTCCTAGTCTCAAATTTATTATCGGACCCTAATTTAAATCTCAGTAATATTGAATTTATTGTATCAAATCCTCCATATATCAAATCTTCAGATATTAAAAATTTAAACTCGGAAACCCTTCACGATCCTTTATTATCTTTAGATGGAGGGGCTGATGGGTGTGATTTTTATCGTTCCATAATCAACCAATTAAATAACATAGAATTTAAAGGTTATTTATATCTCGAAATTGACCCAATTGTTAAAGATAAAGTTGTTAATTTAGTTCTAGAAAATAATGCAAATATATTATATATAAAACAAGATTATCTTAAAAATGATAGATTAATTAAAATTACATTTCTTTAATTTTTTTATTAAA
>JAQBUY010000099.1 GCA_027623775.1 Pseudomonadota bacterium | reverse complement strand
ACATGATTATCTTGGACTTGATAGATTAATTAAAATTACATTTCTTTAATGTTTTATTGAATTAAATAAAAGATAATAAATTTTTATGAAAACCTTTAATAATAATAACAATAGAAGAAAAATTTTTAGTTCTAATAATAGAAGAACTTCACCTAATAGAGGTAGTGCCGATTCTCCTTATATGACGCAACAAGGCAATACTGGCAATGGTTATAGTAGAAATAATAAAAATTTTAAAGACCAGCATGCCGATTATTTAATTAAGGCCAAAGATGCTATTAGTAATGGAGATGAAGTGTTAGAGCAATATTATCTTCAACATGCTGAACATTGTTTTAGGCAGTTAGATGAAACAATTAAGGAAACCACTATAAATAAAGATGATTTACCTAAAACTATAGTTTCTAAAAAAATAATTAAAAAATCCACTATTGAAAAAAAGACAAATACTGAATCTGTTCAGGAAAAATTAGAGACTAAAACTGATTTTGATGACTTCGCTAACCAGCTTGCATAAACTCTATTTTTCTTTCTATATCATTTTTTACTTCATTAAATTTTAATAATTCATTTTCATTAAGGTTTCGTCCAGAAGGTAATTTAAGTTTTTGAGGGTTTATTTGATTACCACTTTTTATGATTTCGTAATGTAGATGTGGTCCAGTTGAGTTACCTGTAGTTCCAACATAGCCAATCACATCACCTTGTTTTATCCTCGCCCCTTTATATAAGTTCTTTTTAAAGCTCTTCATGTGGGCGTAAGCAGTTTTATAAGTACTGTCATGTCTAATTCTTATATATTTCCCATAACCACCATTATTGCCTATAAATTCAATTACTCCATTTCCAGCAGCAAATATCGGAGTCCCCGAAGGAGCCGCAAAATCTACTCCCTTGTGTAATTTATCATATCCAGAAATTGGATGTTTCCTCATGCCAAATCCTGAACTAAGTTTTGAACCATTAATTGGAGTTTTCATTAAGCCCTTAGTCATTCCTTTTCCTTTTTCATCAAAGTATTCGCTATAATCTGAATTATTGAAAAGATAATAAGTTAATGGTGTACCTTTTGAGTATAATTTTAGATAAATTGGATCGTTAATTCTTATAGTTTTACCTTTATTATTAATAAATTTTGTAAAAAGAATTTCAAACCTATCGTTTTTATAAATATCTCGTTGAAAATCTATGTCAAAACTAAAAATTCTAATCATTTCTTCAATTACAATTTCTGAAAGTCCTAAATCTTTCATTGCACTATAAAGACTATTTTCTATTGTCCCTTTAGCAAATACCTCCTCAGAAGTCAGTTCAAGTAAATTAATATTATAG
Organism: Pseudomonadota bacterium; assembly: GCA_027623775.1. GTDB lineage: Bacteria > Pseudomonadota > Alphaproteobacteria > HIMB59 > HIMB59 > HIMB59. The sequence goes on along the minus strand of JAQBUY010000099.1, from coordinate 3,064 downwards.
GTATAAATCGAATCTTTTAAATTTATTTTGAGAATTTTTTCTTCAGAAAATTGATATGTGCTATCAAGGTAATTTAATTTATTGTCAATATAATTATGCGAAACTTTCACCTCATCGCCAGCATAAATTTTTGAAAAATCATATATTTTTTTTCCATCTAAAATAATTTTATCAATATCTTTGGATTTAATGCCCGATCTTTTTAATACACTTGCAAAATTATCCCCAGGATTAATTTTTATTAAATGAATTTTATATTGAATGTCTTCTTTTAGTTCTCTTTCAACTAACTCCTCATTTTCTAATTTAGAAATAATTTGAGAGTTTAAATTTTCAATTGAAATTTCATCATAGTATTTTCTAAAAGTAATCGGATCGAAATAATTATAATCATCAATTTTAATGACTATAGCTTGATCTAAAATGATGTTTTGAAAATTTTCGTAAGAGAGATATAAGAAGTATATGCTTAAACTGAATAATGGTAAGAATAGTGCCGTTTTAATATTAAAAGGAGAATTCCTAAACATTTGTTATTTATAAATGCTTAGATTTCATTCTTCAATGTATATGTTCATAAATAAAATTAATAATTCTTTTTTTGAGATATTTATTGAATCTAAAAAAATTTTTATTGTTCTTTTTAAGGTATTGTCCCAATTGTAATAATTATTAGAATTTTAGAAGTGATGGGCTTAATTCCTATTTTAGCTAAATTATTAGAACCTCTTACAAGTTTTGTTGGTATAGATGGTTCTCTTGGTCTTGTATGGATGGCGGCAATGCTTGTAAACATTTATGCGGGTATGGCCGCATTTGCAACACTTCAAAGTATGTTTGATTATTCAGTCGCAGAAACGACTATTGTCGGGCTCATGCTTTTAATTGCTCATAGTTTACCAATTGAAGTTGCTATAGCAAAAAAATCAGGTATCTCTGCTGGCTTTACTTTAATTTTTAGATTTATTAATGCTTTAATAGCTGGAAAATTACTTTTTTTTATTTATCAGTATTTTGACCTTTATCAGGAATTAAATGTTTCTGTATTAGCAATACCTGATAGCAATATTTCTCATGCAGAATGGGCTATTTCCCAAATAAAAAACTTCCTAATAATCTTTTCTATTATATTTTCAATAATAACATTAATTAATCTTTTAAAATCTTTTGGTATATGGCAATTTATTTTAAAAATACTTAAAGTGCCTCTTAACTTTTTAGGTATGTCAGATAAGGTTGCTAATATTATTCTTATAGGTTTGACTTTGGGTATTTCTTTTGGTGGTGGGTTTTTAATTGAAGAATCAAAAAAAAAAGAAATTACTAAAAAAGATATATTTTTATCTATGGCTTTCCTGGGTTTATATCACAGCATCATAGAAGACACAATTCTAATTCTTTTATTGGGTAGTCATATTAGTGGAATTTTATTTTTTAGATTGATCTATACGATTTTTATTATTCTGATTGTGAAAATTATTTTAGAAACCCGTTATTCTGATAGAATATTAAAATTATTTATTAATTGATGAGTTATATAGAGTTTCCTAGATTTGCTATTCATTTAAACTTAGATAAAAAGGTAATTGAGGCAATTTTGAATTTCTATAAAGGAAATGATAATTTAAATACACATTATGAAGATATAACTAACCATGGTTTGCATTTAATTATTAAGCCACCTTTTTATATTAATGATTTAAATAATGTGGAAAAATTAATCTCAATATTTTTAAATTTAAAAAATGAAATTGATATCCCGAATACTATTAATTTTAAAGAATTTAGTTATGAAGTAAAAACTTTTAATAATATCATCATACTAGAGTTAATAAAAAATAATGCTTTTGATTTTTTTTCTAATCAGGTTGTAAGAAGACTCGATGAATTTAGAAAGGTTTTAAATCCCTATGATTATCAAAAAGATATAAGTCGATTTGATAAATTAACTGAAAATCAAATTTTAAATTATCAAATATGGGGTTATCCATATCTTTTTGAAGAAACTTCTCATTACGTTTCTATTTTGACCTCACCGGATACTGATAAGAAAAACTTAGAATTCTTAACTGCAAAAATTAAAAAAATATTACATGACTTTAATTATATAAATCTATCAAAGCTATCTATATGTAAGCAAAGCAATGAAATTGAACCCTTTTATGAACTTGCATCAATTGACTTATAAATTCTCATCTAGATATTATCTACTTATTAGTTTAAATTTTTAATTTATGGGGCTATATACCAAAAAAAAAACTTTCTTCCCATTTAAGAATTTTTTATTTATTATTTTTTTATTGCTCGTTATATATGTGATTTACTACTACTACTCTCTAAATTCAAATGAAAATAATAATTCTTTCCAATTTGACGATATTTTATTTGATCAAAACTCTGATTTTATAAAAGCAAATGAAAATGAATTAGAAGATTTTATTGAAAAATTTATTTCTGAAAATCCCAAGTTAATTTTAGAAACGGTGAGAAATTATCAATTAGAACAATCTGATATTGAAAAAAATGAAACAGAAAATCAAAATAAAGAACTAATTAATCAATTAAAATTATTCCAAAACGATATGTCTCTTGGTTTTAATAATGCTAATAAAACTATTTATGAATTTGTTGATTATAATTGTGGTTACTGCCAGAAATTTCATGATGTTTTAATTGAATTGATCAATAAAGATAGTGATGTAAGAGTTGAAATTCTTCAACTACCAATTTTAGGTAACTCATCAATTGATCTTTCTAAAATAGTTATTGCTTCTAGTCTTTCTGGTGATTTTGAAAAAGTTCATAATTATCTCTATTCCTCTAAAAGAAGAAATGATATTGCTGAAATTTTTGCCGACCTATTTCTTATGGATATAGATATTAAGTTACTTAAAGAGAACATGAATTCTTCTGAAGTGACCTCAACTCTTAATCGTCATAAAGAATTATCAGATATGTTTAAATTTAATGGAACTCCTGCTTTAATTATTGGTGCTCAAATAATACCAGGGTATATTGAATTATCTAAATTAATGGAAATTTTATTAGAAGAATTTCCAGATAA
>JAQBUY010000098.1 GCA_027623775.1 Pseudomonadota bacterium | reverse complement strand
AATTGCTAAGTGAAATTAATTTAGCAGAACCTTTAGAATTAAATAAACGAGCAATATTATTGTTAATTTTAACTCTATAAAAATTATTAAAATCTTTATTTTTATTAATTGAAAATCCAGAGAAAACATCTTGATGTGTAATAAACTTACCAAAACTGAATAAGTTAAGAAACTCGGATACTAAGAATAACAAATTAACACTGACAGCTAAAGGATTACCTGGCAGTGAGAATAAGAAAGTGTTCTTATAGGAGCTGAATATACTAGGTCTGCCTGGTTTAATTTTAACGTATTTAAATATTATATCAGAGTTTTCTACTAAAAATTTTGAAATAAAATCCTTCTTACTTGAAGATGATCCGCCTGAACTAATAATTAAATCAAATCTTGATGAGTTTTTTTTATAAAAATTTGAAATTACTTTTTCATTATCTTTTAAAATACCGAGATCAACAATCTCGACTGGCCATTTTTTTAAAAAATTAATAATTTGATATCTGTTAGAATCAAAAATTTTACTTTTATCTTTTTTAAAATTAGTAAGATCCACTATTTCATCTCCAATAGAAAAGACTCCTACAGAAATTTTTTTAAAAACATTAATTTTTTTAATCCCCACCGATGCAAGTAGAGCTATTTTAAATTCTGTTATACGTTCATCTAGATTTAATATTAATGTATTTTTTTTTAAATCTTCTCCAATTTTTTTTATATCATTTCTTGAGGCATTTTTTTTATCAAAAATTAAGTATTCATTTATGACTTTAGCTTTCTCTAAGGGAATTAAATACTTAAAATTTATATCTACTGAGGCTCCGGTATTAACTCTATATGCGAAATTTTTATTGAGCTTTAAATAACCAACGCCACATGAAATTTCTTTTTTATGTAGTTTTATATTTTGTAATTTATGGTTAGATACAACATAGCCATCTAAACCTGCAGTTGGAAGTTCAGGAAGATCTATTGGCGAATATATTTTTTCTAAAGATTTACGATCTAATGTTTTTGAAAGGCTAACTTTAATAGTTTTATAGGAGGTTAATTTTATTTTTTTTATTAAGGTAATTGCCTGATCTTTTGATACGAGTTTCTTCATATATTGTTATTTAAAAATTTTGCTATTTCTTCAATTTGATTATGGTTAAATTGAGGTATTTTATGATCAGCATCATCATCCGTTACAATTGCTAATACATTAGCTATATCTCTATATAATTCTTTTTTATTATTAATTTTTAAAGATACTTCAATTTTCTTAAAATCTTTAAAATTTTTAAAACCTTCAAAAATTAAAATTTCACAATCTTTATTCATATCCATAATTTTATCTATATCTATATCTAATTTTTCAGCTTCAATCATATGAGCTAAACGAATATTAGATGCAATAGTTGTTTTGTACGCACCTGATTTTCTTATTTTATAACTATCTGTTCCCTCATGATCTATATCAAAATTATGATGAGCGTGCTTAACTACTCCAACTTTAATGCCTTTTTTAGAATAATAATTAGTCAAACTAGAAACTAAAGTAGTTTTTCCACTATTTTTCCAACCTATCACAGCTATTGTTTTCACATAAACAGCATACTACAATTAAAATAATAATGTCAGATTTTATTATCAAACCAAGTGTGGACAATAAAAGTTTATTTAAATTTAAAAAATCTTTTGATGAAAAAGGAAAGATAGTAAATATACCAATTATAATTGAGAAGCCCTTAACTCTTTATTTAAATAATCAGGAAATTGTTACTATGATGACGATTAATGATTATCCTGAATATTTAGCAATTGGTTACTTATATAACCAAGGAATGTTAAAAGGTATTTCTGATATAAAAAAAATTGAATATCACTCAGATCTTAAAACTATTGTTGTTAGAACTAACTCAAAAACAAACTTTGAAAAAAAACTAAAAAAAAAAATTAATACCTCGGGTTGTGCTCAAGGAACTGTATTTGGAGATTTAATATCAGAAATTAATCAGATTAAGTTAGATACAAAAATTAAAATTAATCATTCTCAAATAATGCATTTATCAAAAATTATAAATATGGAACCTAGTTTATATTTAAAAGTTGGGGCCATTCATGGCTGCGTCTTATGTGATATTAATAAGCCACAATACTATTTTGAAGATGTTGGCAGACATAATGCTGTAGATAAAATAGCAGGATTAATTATAAAAAATAATATTCCTACAAATGATAAGGTTTTTTATACAACTGGTAGATTAACAAGTGAAATGGTGATTAAATGCATCAAAATGGAAATTCCAATCTTGATATCAAGATCAGGGTTTACTACTTGGGCGGTTGAAATAGCAAAAAAAAAAAAGTTAACGATGATTGGCAGAGCTAGAGGAAAAAGGTTTAATATTCTTTCAGGAGAATTTAGGTTAAATTATGAATAAGAATATCATAGGTGTTATTCTTTCAGGCGGTAAATCATCAAGAATGAATTTTATTAATAAAAGTTTTTTAAAATTTAATAATAAAACTTTTATTCAAATAATTATCAACACACTCAATCAAAGATTAGATACAATCTATATTAATGCCAACCAGGATTTGGAAAAATATAAAGAATTTAATAGACCTGTTATTACAGACTATATAAAAGGCTTTAAAGGTCCTTTAGCTGGACTTCACTCAATAATGAAAATTTTTGAAAATAACAAAGAAAACTTATGGTTTGTTTTAGTGCCGACAGATGCTCCTTTTATTCCAGTAAAGTATTTAGATAATTTTATAAAAAAATTGCCTACCAGTAATACCGTTATGATTTCTAAGATAAATAATAGAATTGAGCCTATGTTTTCTTTTTGGTCTATCAAATCCTTGGGCGCTATTGAAAAAGCATTATTGGAAAGCGATGGTGTAAAAATTTTGAAAATAGCTGAAGAATTAAATTATGACATAATTGAATTTAACACTAATAATAAATTAGAATTTATGAATATTAATACAAATGAAGATTATTTAAAAATTACAGAATTATCTAGAGTAAGTAACTAATACTGTCTTTTCATTAATTTTTTTTTGTTCTTTAATATATTTTCTAGCAATTAAAAAAGATTCTAAATCATTAAAATTAATAAATGAAAAGGCTTTGATTCCTGTGTTAAAATTTAGTGGTTCAATAGTAATATAAATCTTAGATAAAACATCTAGATATAAAAAAAAATCATGAACTCTTGTCCCACCAAGAATTAATACTTTGGAGTTTAATCCTACTAATTTTGCAAAATCAGACCACTGTGTTATATCTGGATTAAAATAAAATTGATTTTTAATAGTAGGACTTACGGGTTCAATAGTTTTTACTTTTCTTGAAAATACTATTCTTTTTCTATTCTGATTAGGGTTTAATTCATGGGTTTTTCTACCCATAACAGACCAATCAGATTCATCAATATGTTCTAATAATAATTTATGATCCTCTTCAGAAGTCCATAAGGAAGGATTATCACCTTCTTTTTTTGCTATAAAGCCATCTTGCGAACAGGCAAACATTAATGAGTAGTGAATCATGATAATTTTTTATAAATTTATAGTAATTAAGCAATATATTAAATATTAATTAAGAATGAATATCTATCTACCAATTGCTGAAATATCAATCAATATTTATTTACTTTTAGCTTTAGGATTATCTATTGGATTTCTTTCTGGATTATTTGGAATTGGAGGTGGTTTTATCGCTTCACCACTTTTAATTTTAGCTGGTGTACCAGCAACAATTGCGGTCGGAACAACAACCATTCAAGTATTTGCCTCATCATTAACTGGAGCAATGAACCATCTTCAAAAAAAAAATGTAGATTTTCAAATGGTGACAATATTGATCATAGGTGGATTTATTGGCACATTAATTGGCGTATATGCATTAAAGAGAATTAATTCCACAGGTTTATTTGAAAATTATTTATATGTTTTTTATGCAGTTATCTTATCTCTGACTGCATTATTTATTTTATATGAATCAGCTAAAGAAAATACAAAAAAAAGAAAAGGAAAATTTAAATTACACGATCATTCATGGATACATAGGCTTCCTTTAAAAATAAAATTTAGAAAATCAAAATTATATATTAGTATTTTTGCGCCTCTTACTATTGGATTTTTTATTGGAATACTAACAGGATTTACGGGTATTGGAGGAGGATTTATCTTAGTGCCATGTATGATCTATATACTAGGAATGAAAACAGTATCCGTTATAGGAACTTCGCTTTTTAATATAACTGTTGTTTCATTAATATCAGTTGTTTTACAAGTAATCATAAATCAGAATTTAGATTTTATATTAGCCCTAATATTAATTGTAAGTAGTTCATTAGGAGCAGCATTAGCTTCAAGATTTATAGAAAAAATAAAAATAGATATACTAAAAGACGCTTTTGGTTTTTTAATCTTA
>JAQBUY010000007.1 GCA_027623775.1 Pseudomonadota bacterium | reverse complement strand
GTAGGAGGAACGGATAAATTTGTAAATTCTATTTATAAATATGCAGTAAAAAGAAATATATCTCTTATTACTGCTAATAAAGCTCAATTAGCTGAAAAGGGATCTCAGTATTACAATTTATTTGATAAAAATAATTTATTTTTAGGTTTTGAAGCTGCTGTTTTAGGTGCCGTCCCAGTTGTTAAAACTATTTCACAAGCAATATTACCAAAAAAAATTAAATCTATTTATGGAATATTTAACGGAACAACAAATTATATATTATCTCAAATGTATTCTAATAAAATTAGCTTTAAGGACTCATTGAATCTGGCTATCAAAAATGGTTTTGCTGAGCAAAATTCTTCTAGTGATTTATCAGGGAAAGATGCAGCTCATAAGTTAACTTTGCTATCTAATTTATCTTTCCAGCAAAAATTCCAATTTAAGGATTTATCTTATGACGGTATTGAGAACATCAAGCTTATGGATTTAGATTATGGATTACAGTTAGGCTATAAGCTTAAATTACTCTCTATATCTGAAAAAATTGGCTCAAAATTCTATTCTTCTGTAGCTCCTTGCTTTATTAAACAAAATAATACAATGGCTAATACTGAATTTGAAGATAATCTCTGTATTATTGAAGGGGATGATTTCATTAAAACTAGTTTAATAGGTAAAGGTGCCGGAGGTTTTCCAACTGCTACTTCTATAATTTCTGATATGGCTAACTTTATATCCGGTAATATCAATACTGTATTTAACTATAACTATGCTTCAATGCCCTCTGCTATTTATGTTAATGATAAAATTAGAAATAGATCTTATTACATGAGATTGTCTGTTGCTAATAAAGTTGGAGTTTTAAAATATATTACCCAATTATTTGCTAATAAAACAATTTCAATTAAATCCATTATTCAACTTAATCCTGAGGATTCTAATACTGTTCCCATAGTTATAATTTCTAATGTTGTTAGCCATAAAAAAATTATTGAAATAACTAAACTACTTAAAAAAAATAGTTCTATTAAGAATGAAATATCTACTATTAGAATAGAAGATAATATTGGATAGAAATTTAGCAATAGAACTGGTTCGAGTCACTGAATATGCGGCATTAGCAGCAGCTAAACATATTGGAAGAGGTGACGAAAAAAGTGCTGACCAAGCCGCAGTTGACGCAATGAGAAGTTCATTGAATGCAATGACTATTGATGGAACGGTAGTTATTGGTGAAGGTGAAAGAGATGAAGCTCCGATGCTTTATATAGGTGAAAAAGTCGGTCAAGGTGGACCCAAGGTGGATATCGCATTAGATCCTCTCGAAGGAACAACGATTACAGCTAAGGGTGGAGAAAATGCAATGGCGGTTATTGCTTTAGCTCAAGATGGAGGATTTTTAAACGCTCCAGATGTTTATATGGAAAAGATTTCATCTAGCGTTCCTAAAAAATTAAATATTATTTCAATCCAACAAGATTTAAAATCTAATATTAAAGAATTAGCAAAATTTAAAAAAATTAATATTGAGGATATTATTATTTGTGTCTTAGATAGAGATAGACATCAACAAATTATTGAAGATATTAGAAGTCTAGGTTCAAGAATTAAGATGATAGGAGACGGAGATGTTAGTGCTGTTATTTCCTCTGTTTTACCTAATAATAATATTGATATGTATTATGGCATTGGAGGAGCTCCTGAAGGAGTTTTGGCTGCCGCTGCTCTACAATGCATAGGCGGTTTTATGGAAGGCAAATTATTGTTCAGGAATGATGATGAAAAAGCGAGAGCTACAAAAGTAAACATAACTGATTTTAATAAAATCTATTCCCTTGAAGAGTTAGCTCAAGGAGATGTTATGTTTTCAGCAACTGGAGTAACAGACGGAACTATGCTCCCTGGTGTCAAAACAAATAAATTTATGGGAGAAACTCATTCTATAGTAATGAGATCAAAAACAGGAACAGTACGTCATATAGTTGGTAACCATAATTTTAATATAAAAAAACTTGAATACTAATATTAGCTTTCTTGAAACCAGTTGGAAACAAATAGATAAACTTGATAGCTCTGAAGTATTTAATATAGCTCAAAAAAATAACCTCTCCATAACTCTCTCTGAACTTTTAATAACTAGAAAAGTTACTAATGTTAAATCTTTTTTATCCTCTAAGTTAAAAGATAATATTAATTTTAATAAAATTGAAAAATTAGCTAATATTGAAAAAACACAAATATTTTTCAACGAAGTTAAAGAAGTAAAAAAAGTTGGAATTTTCTCAGATTATGATGTCGATGGAGCTTGTTCAGCCGCTATACTAAAAAATATTTTACCCCAGTTCGATATAGAAGTAGAGGTCTATATACCAAATAGACTTTCAGAAGGTTACGGACCTAACTCTTTAGCTGTAAAAAAACTACTCGAAAATAATAATCACATTATTTTTCTAGATTGCGGGAGTAACAATTTAGTCGAACAACAATTAGTGAAAGATAGCAATTCTCAATTGCTTATCATAGATCATCATGAATGTAGGGATGCCTTTGAGGATGTTATTTTGATCAATCCTAAATATAATAAAGATCAATCTGTTTTAAATGATCTCTGCACAACATCATTAGTTTTTCTTGTTGTTTTTTATTTAATTAAAAAAGAAATATTTAATAATAAAGATATCCTACAATATTTAGATCTTGTTGCTTTAGCAACAATTTGTGACTTGGTTCCCTTAAATGCAATTAATCGATCTTTTGTTAAGCAGGGTTTAAAAATTCTCAACTCTGATAATAAAAATAAAGGATTAATGACTTTAATTAACGAGGCTAAAATAAAGCAAGCTATTTCAGAATATCATTTAGGTTATGTACTTGGTCCTAGAATTAATGCTGGAGGAAGAATGGGGGAGTCTTATTTGGGATATAATTTACTTTCTTCTCCTAATATTCATTTAGCTGCTCAATACTCCTCAGTCATTGGTGGAAAAAATCAAGAAAGACAAAAAATTCAAACCTCAATTATTAGTTCAATCCATGATCGTCAGGAAGATAATCAGGATTTAATTAATTTTTATTATGATGCCACTTGGCATATTGGTGTTCTTGGTATTATAGCAGGTAGATTAATGAGAGCTAATAAAAGACCTTCTTTTGTGATGACGGATTCAGATCAGTTTATTGTGGGTTCTGGTAGGTCACTCGGAGGAGTAAATATTGGAACATTAATGATGGAAGCTGCAGAAAAAGGAATTATTATAAAAGGCGGTGGACATTCAAAGGCTTGTGGTTTCACTTTAGAAAAAGAATCTTGGCAAGCATTTAAATTGTTTTTAATTGATAAATTTACAGGCTCTGAGGTTGATCAGGTAAATTATTACGAGGTCACCCTAGATCTAACTGTCATTAATGATAATTTATTAAAAGATTTAGATTTACTTAGTCCTTTCGGTCAAAGCAATCCTGAGCCCATTTTTAAGTCTGAAAATGTAAATTTACAAATTTTAAATGTTTTTAAAGAAAAACATATGAAATGTAAGCTATCTGATAAATTAGGTAATTCGATAATTGGAATGATGTTCGACTCTAATGTGGAGTCTCTTAAAGCCTATATTGATAAAAAAACAGAATTCGATTGTTATTATAAAGTGAAAAGAGATACCTATAGCTCAAATGTCATAGTTCATATTGAAGACATTCATTGATTGATTTTTAATTAAATCTAGCTATTTTATTTCCGTGTAGTGTCTCCTTCGTCTAGCGGTTAGGACATCACCCTTTCACGGTGAAGACACGGGTTCGATTCCCGTAGGAGATGCCAAATAATTAAAAATCTAAATTATTTAATAATTAATAATTATCATTCGATTAAACATTATTCTTTGTTTCATTGGGTGAAATCATGTATGTTTTTCAACTTATAAATAGTAAATAAATATTAAGGAGTAATTAAAATAATGCCAGGTAGGATTTCACTTTTCGTCCCAGGACCAACTAATATGCCAGATAGAGTACGTCAGGCAATGGACATATCAAACGAAGATCATAGAGCTCCTGGTATGGATAAATTTTGGCATCCTTTAATTGCAGATTTAAAAAAAGTTTTTGGAACTACAGAAGCTCAACCTTTTGTTTTTGCTGGTACGGGCAGTAGTGGTTGGGAAGCAGCTCTAACTAATATTTTAAATGAAGGTGATAAAGTTTTATCTGGTCGCTTTGGTCATTTTTCTCATCTTTGGATTGAAATGTGTAAAAAATTAAAAGTTGAAGTTGAAGTAGTTGACGTGGATTGGGGTCTAGGAACACCTCATGATGATTTTGAAAAAATTTTAAAAACCGACACTAGTCATGAAATAAAAGCAGTCTTAGTTACGCATAACGAAACTTCGACAGGAGTTACAAATAATGTAGCTACAACAAGAGAATTATTAAATAGCTTAAACCATCCAGCACTTCTTTTTGTTGATGGGGTTAGTTCAATTGGATCTATGGATTTTCAAATGGATAAATGGGGAGTGGATGCGGCGATTTCTGGTTCTCAAAAAGGATTTATGCTACCTGCAGGACTTGCGATTTCATGTATAAGTCAAAGGGCTTTAGAATTAGCTAAAACCTCAAATATGAGAAGAGCTTATTATGATTTTCATGACATGTTGACAATGAATAATACAGGTTATTGGCCTTACACAAATCCTATGCCTTTACTAAGAGGCTTAAGGGAGTCCTTAAACATGATGAATGAAGAAGGTCTTGAAAATATTTATTCCAGACATATTCATTTAGCAACAGCTGTAAGAAAAGCAACTGAAGCTTGGGGTTTAAAATTTTGTGCTCAAGATCCATCTCTTTATTCTAATACTGTAACGGCTATTATGGTGCCAGAAGGTTTTGATTCAATGGATGTGGTTAAGACAGCTTACAGTAAATATAATACTTCATTTGGCGGGGGATTAAATAAAGTTGCTGGAAAATTATTTAGAATAGGTCACTTAGGAGATTTAAATAGCACTATGATACTTGGAGCTATTTCGACTGCTGAGTTGGCAATGTATGATGTAGGAATTAAATTTGAATTAGGAAGTGGTGTGGCAGCTGCTATTAAACATTTAAAAGTTTAAATATGAAAATTTGTATTTATGGTGCAGGTGCTATTGGCGGATACCTAGGAGCTAAGCTAACTGAAATAGGAGCAGACGTTACTCTTATTGCAAGAGGACCTCATTATAATGCTATTAAAGAAGATGGATTAAGGTTACGTAAAGACGGCAAAGAGCTTGTTGTGTACCCAAGATGCGTTGACACGGCAGAGAAGGCGGGTAAGCAAGATTATATTTTTGTTACTCTTAAAGCTCACTCTGTTCCTGGATGTTTGGATGCTTTCAAAGTATTAATGAAAGACGACACCTCTTTTGTATGGGGTGTAAATGGGATACCTTGGTGGTATTTTTACAATCATCCTAATGCTGAATTTACAGATAAAAAAATTCTTTCAGTTGATCCTGAAAACTCTCAGTGGAATGATATAGGGCCAGAAAAAATTATTGGATGTATAGTTAACCCCGCTTCAGAAGTTGTTAAGCCGGGAGTTATTCAGCATTTAGAAGGTGATAAATTTCAATTAGGAGAAATTAACGGTGAAGATACAGATAGAATAAAAAATTTATCTGAGATACTTGAAAAAGCTGGTTTTCAAGCTCCCATCAGACCTAATATTAAAGGGGACATATGGTTAAAACTTTTTGGTAATTTATCTTTAAATCCTATCAGCGCTTTAACAACTTCAACTTTAGTTAAGATATGTAGTGATGCGGATGTTAGAGATGTTATTAAAAATATGATGAATGAAGCACATTCTATCGCTACTAAACTTGGCATTGATAAGCCTTTTGATGTTGAGAGAAGAATAGATGCTGCTAAAGCTGTAGGTGAACATAAAACTTCTATGCTGCAAGATTTAGAGCGTGATCGTCCAATGGAAATTGATGCCTTAATTGGAGCAGTTCAAGAGTTGGGAAAAATTACCTCCACTTCTACGCCAACCATTGATACCGTTCTAGCCCTTACAAAATTAAGAGCTAGAGAAGCAAAATTATATTAACTTAAAGCAGCTTTAATCGTCTCTCCTAGTTTTGCTGGAGATTTAGATATATGCACACCAGCTTCCTCAAGAGCATTAAACTTTGATTCGGCAGTACCTTTTCCACCAGAAATAATAGCACCCGCATGACCCATTCTTTTTCCTGCCGGAGCACTAGCTCCTGCTATAAATGAAGCTATAGGTTTTTTTATAGATGAGTTCTTAATGAAATCAGCTGCCTCTTCTTCTGCGGTTCCGCCAATCTCACCAATCATAATAATACCTTCAGTTTCTGGATCTTTAAGAAATAAATCCAAGCAATCGATAAAGTTGGTACCATTAATAGGATCTCCACCAATTCCAATACAAGTTGTTTGACCTAAACCCACAGCTGTTGTTTGAGCAACTGCCTCATAAGTCAAAGTTCCAGATCTACTAACAATTCCAATTTTTCCCCTTTGGTGAATATGACCAGGCATAATTCCTATCTTACACTCATCGGGAGTTATAATTCCAGGGCAGTTAGGACCAATTAGTCTTGATTTAGAAGAAGCTAATTTATTTTTAACTTGGAGCATATCTAAAACAGGAACACCTTCGGTGATACAAACTATTAATTCAATTTCTGATTCAATAGCTTCTATAATAGCGCCCGCAGCAAATGGAGGTGGTACATAGATAACAGTAGCGTCTGCATGTGTTGCTTCTTTAGCCTCTTTAACTGAATTAAAGACAGGCAGTCCTAGGTGTTGCTGACCTCCTTTTTTAGGCGTCACTCCACCAACCATATTGGTTCCGTACTTTATTGCTTGTTCTGAATGAAAAGTGCCTTGAGCACCAGTAAAACCTTGGCAAATAACTTTGGTTTCTTTATTAATTAATACAGACATCAGTCCCTCCTTATTTTAATGATGCGACAGCTTTTTGAGCTGCGTCTTCTAAATTGTCTGCTGAAATAATAGCTAAGTCAGATTTTTTTAAAATATCCTTACCTAAATCAACATTCGTCCCTTCAAGTCTTACAATAAGAGGAACTTGAATAGAAAGTTCTTTAGCAGCTGCTACAATACCTTCTGCAATAATATCACATTTCATAATACCACCAAAAATATTTACAAGAATCGCTTTCACATTAGAATCTTGAAGAATAATAGAGAAAGCTTTTGCTACTCTTTCTTTTGTAGCCCCACCTCCAACATCCAAGAAGTTAGCAGGACTACCACCATGTAGTTGGATGATGTCCATTGTCCCCATTGCTAGACCCGCTCCATTGACCATGCAACCTATACTTCCATCAAGTTTTACATAATTTAGCTCATGTTTGGATGCTTCCATCTCAGATGGATCTTCTTCAGTTTCATCCTGCATTTCAAAAATATCTTTATGTTTATATAAGGCATTATCGTCAATAGAAATTTTTGCATCGAGAGTAATAAAATTATTCTCACCTGTTAATACAAATGGATTCACTTCTACCATAGAAGCATCAATTCCTAAAAAGGCAGAATAAATATTTTGTATTTGTTTTGAAAAGTCTTCCGATTGATCTTCTGTAATTTCTAATCCTTTTATCAGAGCGTCAAATGTTGATTGAGGAAGATCTTTTTCACCTTTAACATTAATGGTAATAATTTTTTCAGGTTGTTTTTCTGCAACTTCTTCAATTTCCATTCCCCCTTCAGTAGAAGCTATGATGGAAATTGAAGATGTAGATCTATCAACAAGAATACTAATATAATATTCTTTTTTAATATCACATCCTTCTTCTATATAAAGTCGGTTAACAACTTTTCCCAATGGTCCAGTTTGTTTTGTGACAAGTGTTTTACCAAACATTTTTAATGCATTTTCTTTTGCCTCATCTTTAGACATAGAAATTCTAACACCACCTTTATCATCACCGCTGTCTTTAAATTTACCTGCACCTCGGCCACCTGCGTGGATTTGTGATTTTACAACCATTACAGGTGTCGTAATGGATTCAATTGCACTTTCGATATCTGAATTTTTAAGTACTGGACTTCCTCCAAGAACTCTCACATCAAATCCTTTTAATAGTTGCTTTGCTTGATACTCATGTAGATTCATTGTTTTCCTCCTTAATTGTTAATAGAATTTTTCCTATGTGCCCTGAGTTCTCCATTAGTTGATGAGCCACATTAATTTCATCCATGGGAAATTTTTTAAAAATATTTAAACCAATTGACCCATTCTCAATTAATGGCCAAACATCTTTTAAAACTTGTTGAACAATTTTACCTTTTAATTCTGAACTTCTAGATCTTAGTGTAGAGCCAGATATTTTTAATTGCTTATTCATAATATGAAGAAGGTTAACTTCACCTTTGATTCCTCCAAGAGCAGCTATGTAAGTAAGTCTCCCTTTGAAATTAAGTATCTTTAAATTTTTTTTGAAATAATCACCGCCAACCATATCTAAAATAACATCTACTTTAATATTTTCTTTAGTTAGCACTTCTTCAAAATCTTCTTCTTTATAATTAATAGCTTTAGTAGCTCCTAAGTTAAGACAGGCATCACATTTTTCTTTACTACCAGCGGTGACATATATCTTATCTGTAAAATTTTTCAAAATTGATATAGCTGTCGTTCCAATTCCACTACTACCTCCATGAATTAAAATAGATTCATTTTTTTTAAATTCAGAGATATTAAAAATATTTTCATAAACAGTAAGGATTGTTTCAGGAAGAGCTGCTGCATCATGTATATTTATATTTTTGGGAATAGGTAGGACTTGTCTTTGGTCAACGTTTACAAATTCCGCATAACCGCCACCACCTAAAATTGCACAAACAAAATTTCCAATTTTAATATCTTTAACTGAAGATCCTATTTTTGAAACTTTACCTGAAACTTCTAAACCCATTATATCACTTTCACCTTGTGGGGGCGAGTAGTGTCCTTTTCTCTGGAGAAGGTCTGCTCTATTAATTCCAGAAGAATATATCTCTATTTGAATTTCATTTTCTTGAGGCGATTCGATGATTCTTTCACTTATAATCAGTTCCCCATTTTTGTTATCCACAAATTTCATTACTACTGGTATACAATATACAAATAAATCTTCAAGCATTCCATATAATGGAACAATTCATTTGATTTATGTCATCAGTTATACTAACATTAAAAAATATAACGACGGAAATTTATAAGGAGGAATAACTATGAATTTACTTAAAAAAGTAGCAATTCTATTTGTATCATTTTCTTTTGTGGCTGTAAGTACAACTTCAGCAAAAGAATTTGCACCTAAAAAGCCTATTGAATTAATCATTATGGCTGGCCAAGGTGGTGGAGCAGATGAAATCGCTAGACTAGTACAAGGTGTTGCGGAAAAGAATGACTTTACTTCAAAGCCGTTAATCCCAATCAATAAGCCTGGTGGTTCAGGTGGTGAGGCATTACAATATGTTAAAGCGAAGAGTGGCGATCAACATACAATTTTGATCACACTTAACAGCTTCTTTACAACTCCTCAAAACCAAAAAGAACTAGATATCAATATCTTAGAAGACTACACACCACTTGCTAGACTTCTAACTGATACATTTATGGTTTGGATTAAAAAAGACGGAGCTAAAACATCAGGTATTAATACTTTAGATGAATTTCTTGCTCGTGCAAAACAAGGTGATCTTGTGATGGGCGGAACAGGTAAAATGTCTGAAGATGAATTACTACTTGGTATGATGAGAAGTATGTTCGGATTTGATGCGAAGTACGTTCCTTACTCAGGTGGTGGTGCAGTTGCTAAAGGCTTAATTGGTGATGAAAGTGATTTCACATTAAATAACCCTTCTGAGCAAATGGGCTTCTATCAATCAGGTGACTCTAAAGCATTAGTAATGATGACTCCTAAGAGAAACCCAGCTTTCCCAGAAGTACCATCTTCTCATGAGCTAGGTTATCCTGATCTTGAGTATTACATGATGAGAGCTTTTGTTGCTCCAGCCGATATTGGTGCTGAAGCTACTAAGTATTACACAGGTGTACTTCATGACGTTTATATGAATGCCGAGTTCCAAAAATTTAACATTGATGACGGTAAGTTATTAAGTTGGATCGAAGGATACGGTCTTTCAGATTTCTTTGCTGTTGAATATGACAAGCACACTGAAATCGTAGCAGCGTTTAACTAATATATAAGTAATAAGGAGGCCGATAAAATGAAACTAACTACTAGAAATGCAGAAATTTTTGTTGCAGTTATATTAGCGTTATGTTCTATCGGCCTCATGATTAAGGCTGCCCAAAATAGTATTACTTGGACTATAGAAGATAACATGGGGGCTGGATTTATGCCTTTTTGGTTATCTCTTGGTATGCTGATTTGTACTATTATTACAATATTTAAATGGGTTATAAGAAAATCACCCCAGTCTAATAATAATGAACCTTTTATAGATCCTGAAGCAAATAAATATGTGTATGTAACTATACTTTCTTTAATCGGTCTAATTTTAGGAACAGCCTATGTAGGAATTTATATATCTTT
Source organism: Pseudomonadota bacterium (assembly GCA_027623775.1). GTDB lineage: Bacteria > Pseudomonadota > Alphaproteobacteria > HIMB59 > HIMB59 > HIMB59. The sequence goes on along the minus strand of JAQBUY010000007.1, from coordinate 17,013 downwards.
GATTTTTTTCTTATTTTTCTATTTAAAAAACTTTAGTGAAAAAAGTAATTTATTTATTTCAGTTTTCTCAATAGCAACTCCTATCGTTACTTTTTGTTTCTTTGAGTGGCTTTTGAAAATAACTTTACCCCAAGGCATTTCAGAGCCTTTATTCTATCCAATTTACGAGTTAATGTATTAATAAATAATCAAGAAAGGCTAATAAAAAATAATCACATGGAAACTTTTTATCTTCTTATGAACGGCATTGGAACAGCCCTAGTTCCATTTAATTTAGCTTTACTGATTTTTGGATGTTTGATTGGTTTATTTGTTGGAGCTATGCCTGGACTGGGATCAGTGAACGGCGTTGCTATTCTTATTCCAATTACTTTTATTGTTCCTCCAACTGCAGCCATTATATTTTTAGCTGCCGTTTATTATGGTGCGATGTATGGCGGAGCTATTAGTTCAATTATGCTTGGAATTCCAGGCGCATCAACCGCAGTAGCAACAGTTTTTGATGGTAGACCTCTTGCTCAAAAAGGAGAAGCTATCACAGGACTAACAGCGGCAGCTGTAGGTTCATTTGTAGGCGGAACAGTTTCAGTTATTTTATTTACTTTATTTGCCCCTCCTTTAGCTAAAGTTGCTCTAGCTTTTAATGCGCCGGAAACATTTGCATTAATGGTAATGGCCTTTGCCACGTTTGTTGGTTTAGGAGGAGATGACATCCCTAAAACTTGTTTTTCTATTTTAATTGGATTAGTTCTATCTACGATTGGACTAGATCTTATTTCTGGAAAACCTCGTTTGATATTTTTTGATATTCCAGGATTCTTGCATGGCGTGAACTTCTTAGTTCTGGCTATTGGTATCTACGGTATCGGTGAAATGTTATGGACTTTAGAGACGACCAAAGGTGCAGTTAAAATATCATCGATTTCCTTTACTTTTAAGGACGTCGTTCTATCAGTTAAGAAATTAAAAGGAACTATGATGGCAATGACCATAGGTTCTTTTTTAGGTTTTTTTGTAGGTATTCTGCCTGCTGCAGGAGCAACTCCTGCTGCGTTAATGGCTTATGGAATTACAAAACAATTATCAAAAAATTCTGCTGAATTTGGAAAGGGTGCAGTAGCCGGTGTTGTAGCTCCTGAATGCGCGAATAATTCTGCAAGTACAGGAAGTATGCTCCCTATGCTTACATTAGGGATACCAGGTTCTCCAACAACAGCAATTTTACTTGGAGGTATGATTTTATGGGGTTTAACTCCAGGACCTTTATTATTTACACAAGAGCCTGAATTTGTTTGGGGTTTAATTGGAAGTTTATATATCGCAAATTTTTTCGCACTTATTTTAAATGTAGCACTTATCCCTGCCTTCATCATGGTCTTAAGAGTGCCTTTTGCTATTCTAGCTCCTGTTATTTTTGTTTTATGTGTAACGGGTGGTTATGCACCAACACAAAGCATTCATGATGTGTGGTTAATGTTACTTTTTGGTGTAGCGGGATATATTTTAAGAAAATTAGACTATCCAGTAGCACCTGCTGTGCTCTCTATTGTTTTAGGTCCTTTAGCAGAAAAAGCCATGAGGCAATCTTTAATTATATCAGATGGCAGCTTTAATATTTTCCTTGATTTTACAATCAAGCCAATTGCAGCAACTATTATGTATATTGCTCTTATTTTTTTATTCCTTCCGTTAATTAATATTCTGAAAAATCAGTTGTTTCCTAAGAAGGCTTAGGCTTGTAAGATTGGGTTATAATGCAAAAAATTGTCCCAGCTAATCTTAAAACCAAAGTCTACGATAGTTTAAGAAAATATATTATATCTCTTAATATATATCTGAAAGAGGCTGATTTTCATTTAGATGAAAGACAACTTTCTATAAAATTAGGTGTTAGTAGAACTCCTATTAGAGAAGCCGTTGCCAGATTAGAACAAGAGGGAATCGTTAAAACCATTCCAAGAAGAGGTGTTTTTGTTAATCGAAAAAATAAAAAAGAACTTATTGAAATAGTAACAGTCTGGGCAGGCTTAGAAGGCTACGCAGCTCATTTAATTATTCAAAACTCATCAGATTTGGAAATTAAAGAATTAAGAAAATTTTGCCAATATTCAAAGGACAATGTTCTATCTGATCTTGATAACTACTCCAATGACAATATACGTTTTCATCAGCATATTATGAAATTAACTAAAGTTAATTTAATGAGTCACGTCTTAGAATCACAATTAGTTCACTTGCAGTTTTTAAGAAAAAAATTCATTTTTTTTAAAGATAGAGCTCTTAAATCAATTGATGAGCATGATGAGATTATAGTCGCACTTCTATCTATGAACGCTTCAAGAGCTGAAAAAGTACTGAAAAATCATGCATTGGCTCTTGTGGATAGAATAGAAGAAAATTTTAAAAAGTAACTCTTAAATCATTTACATTAATGTCTTATATTGGTATACAATATACCACGAGATTTAATTAACGAGGAGCGAAAAAAAAATGTCTACAGGATCAAATGAACAGATGATAACTGGTGGAGAGCTAGTTGCTAAAGCCCTAAAAGCAGAGGGAATTGACGTTATTTATACACTTTGTGGCGGTCATATTATTGATATTTACAATGGCTGTCTAAATGAAGGAATTAAAATTATTGACGTACGTCATGAAGAAGTTGCAGCACATGCAGCTGATGGATATGCACGTATGACAGGTAAGCCAGGGTGTGCAGTTGTAACGGCTGGTCCAGGAACTACTCATGCTATTACTGGTGTTGCGAATGCTTTCAGAGCTGAAATACCAATGCTTCTTATAGGTGGACAAAGTTCACAAGCTCAGCATAAAATGGGATCACTACAGGATCTGCCTCACGTAGACATGATGCAACCTATTACAAAATTCGCCTCAACTGTAATGTCAACTGAGCGTTGTGCAGATATGGTTTCTATGGCTTTTAGAGAAACAAGAAATGGTTCTTACGGTCCTTCATTTTTAGAAATTCCAAGAGATATTCTTGATAGTTCTATTCCTTTGAGCAAAGCAATCCTTCCTCAAGCTGGAAAATATAGCGCTTCTCCAAAAACTTTAGCCGATCCTATAGATATTCAAAAAGCTGCAGATATGATTTCTAAAGCCGAGAGACCTTGTGTTTTATTAGGTCAGCAAGTTTGGACTTGTCAATCAACTGATGAAGCTATCGACTTTGTTAGAAAGCTGAACATACCTGCATATTTAAATGGCGCTGCAAGAGGAACATTACCTCCAGGAGACCAACATCATTTCCATAGAACAAGAAGAAATGCATTCACTAAGTCTGACTGTATTATAATTGTTGGAACTCCTTTTGATTTTAGAATGGGTTATGGAAAAAGATTAAATCCAAATGCAAATGTAATTCAAATAGATATGGATTACCGAACAGTTGGAAAAAATAGAGACATCACTATAGGTCTAGTTGGTCATATTGGTAGAACACTTTCTGCTATTGCTGATGCTGGAACTAAAACTAATAGAGATGACTGGTTTAAAGAATTAAGAGCTGGAGAAGAAAGCGCATTAGAAAAACTAATGCCTACTTTCACAACTGATAAATCTCCAATAAGCCCATACAGAGTAGCATGGGAATTAAATCAATTCCTTAATGAGGATACAATTTATATTGGTGATGGTGGTGACGTAGTTACTATCAGTGCTCAAGCAGTTCAACCTAAAAGACCAGGATCTTGGATGGATCCAGGACCTCTTGGGACTTTAGGGGTAGGTGTCCCTTACGCGATTGCCGCTAAGCAAGCATCACCTGAAAGGGAAGTTCTTTTATATTGTGGTGACGGAGCTTTCTCAATGACGGGAATGGATTTTGAGGCATTTGTTAGACACAAACTTCCTGTATTGGTTGTAGTTGGAAATAACTCTGCTCAAAATCAAATTCGTTATGGTCAAATTATGAAATACGGTGAAGAAAAAGGTAACATCGGTAATTTATTAGGCGATGTTCCGTTTGATGAATTCGCTAAAGTATTTGGGGGTCATGGTGAAAGTGTTAGAGAAGCTAAAGATATTCAGCCAGCTCTTCAAAGAGCTAGAGAGGTTGTAAAAGCCGGCACTCCAGCAATAGTTAATATTTGGGTCGATAAAGAAGAATTTGCCCCAGGTACTAAAAACCAAACTATGTATAAATAAATTTGTTATAATTAAAAAAAAGGAAGTTTATTAATGGAAGCTAAAGCATTAGAAGGCGTAAAGATCTTAGATATGACTCACGTTCAGTCAGGACCTACTTGCACACAGTTGTTAGCATGGTTTGGGGCTGATGTAATTAAAGTTGAACGTCCAGGAGTAGGTGACGCGACAAGAGGTCAGCTAAGAGACATCCCTGGAGAAGATAGTTTATACTTTACTATGCTTAACTCTAACAAAAGAAGTATTACGTTAAATCCTAAAAATCCCCAAGGTGCTAAAATTTTTACCAAACTCATTGAAGAGTGCGATGTGATGGTTGAAAACTTTGCACCAGGTGCTTTAGACCGTATGGGATTTAGTTGGGAGAAAATACAAGAGATTAATCCTAAAATGATATACGCATCCGTTAAAGGTTTTGGTCCAGGCGCCTACGAAGATTGTAAGGTATATGAAAATGTTGCTCAGTGTGCCGGAGGTTCTGCTTCTACAACAGGTATGCTCGGTGAAGTTCCTATGGTAACAGGAGCCCAAATTGGTGATAGTGGCACAGGACTTCATTTGGCTTTAGGAATAGTAACTGCTTTATTCCAACGTACTCACAGTGGTAAAGGTCAAAGAGTAGAAACAGCAATGCAAGATTCAGTTTTAAATCTCTGTAGAGTAAAACTTAGAGACCAACAGCGTCTTAATCACGGTCCTTTAAAAGAATATTCTCAACATGGAGAAGGTATTCCTTTTGGAGAAGCTACTCCAAGAGCTGGAAATGATTCTGGTGGAGGTCAACCCGGACGTATTTTAAAATGTAAGGGTTGGGAAACAGATCCTAATGCATATACTTATTTTATCACTCAGGCAGCTGTTTGGGAAAAAGTATGTCAAGTTATTGGAAAGCCAGAATGGTTTGAAGATGAAAGATTTAAAACTCCTGAACTGAGACTCCCACATTTAAATGAGATATTCAGCACTATTGAATCTTGGACAATGACTAAAACAAAATTTGAAGTCATGGATATCTGTAATCCGTTAGATATTCCTGTAGGTCCAATTTTATCTATGAAAGAAATAGCTGAAGATGAAAGCCTTCGTAATACAGGTACTGTCGTAGAAGTAGATCATCCAGGACGCGGAAAATATTTAACAGTTGGAAATCCTATTAAGTTATCCGATTCACCAGCTGATGTTAAAAGATCACCCTTATTAGGTGAACATACGGATGACATACTAAAAGAATATTGTAAAATCAGTGATGATGACATTAAGTCGCTTCGTGATTCTGGTGCAATTTAATTAATCTAAGAATACAATAAGGAGAATTATGAAAATCATATTAATGGGACAACAGGCTTTTGGAAAAAGCACACTTGAAAAATTTTATAAAGAAACTGATCACGAAATCGTAGCTGTATATTGTGCACCAGATAAAGAAGGTAAGCCTTTAGACCCAGTTAAAGAATATGCACTATCTGAAAATCTTCCAGTTTTCCAACCATCTAATTTCAAAGACAAAGAAGTTTTAGACCAAATTAAAAGTCATGATGCTGATTTATGTGTAATGGCTTATGTAATTATTTTTGTTCCTGAAGAAGCGAGAAATATTCCAAAACTTGGTTCTATTTGTTTTCATCCTTCTCTACTTCCTTTACATAGAGGACCAAGTTCAATTAATTGGCCAATTATAATAGGTTCTAAAAAAACAGGTCTTACAATTTTTTACCCTAATGATGGTTTAGATGAAGGTGAAATTCTCCTTCAAAAAGAAGTCGAAATTGGTGATAATGAAACATTAGGAGATGTTTATTTCAGTAAAATTTTTCCTTTAGGTGTTGATGCATGTATTGAGGCTGCAGATTTATTAAATTCTGGTAATGCTCCTAAAATTCCTCAAGACGATTCAAAGTCTACTTATGAGTCTTGGTGTAAAAAAGCCGATGCAAGAATTGACTGGAAAAAACCAGGTATCGAAGTTTATAATTTAATCAGAGGTTGTAATCCTCAGCCAGGTGCTTGGGCAGAATTTATGGATGAAGAATATGTTTTTTTAGATACAAAATTCTCATCAGAACAAAGTGCAGAGCATTTCCCAGGGCAGATTATGGAAATTAATAAAGAAAATATTAAAATTGCAGTTAAGGGTGGTTTTTTAATTGTCTCTAGATTTAAGTCTAAAGAGCAAGGTAAACTTTTTGTTAAAGATATGAATACAGCAGTTCTTACTGAAGGAGATCTATTTAGTTAATATGGCAGCTTCAGCAGATATTGCAGTTAATTTAACTTCTAGTAGCGTTGGTATAATCAGCGTTATTGTTTTTGTTATAGCTTATGCTTTTGTGATGGCTGAAGAAGTCACCCACTTAAGAAAATCTAAGCCAGTCATTTTGTCGGCTGGTATTATTTGGGCGCTAATTGCATTTCATTTTATGGGTGATAAAGAAATGGCTCATATGGTTGAAGCCTCTGTAAGACATGGAATACTTGAATATGCTGAATTATTTTTATTTCTTCTGGTCGCGATGACTTACATTAACTCTATGGATAATAGAGAGGTTTTCAACGCCTTAAGATCATGGCTAACAATAAAAGGATTTACATATAAACAACTTTTTGTGATCACAGGTGTAATCGCATTCTTTTTATCTCCTATTATAGACAATCTTACTACTGCATTAGTTTTATGCGCTGTTCTTCTTGCTGTCGGTAAAGATAACAATAAATTTATTTCAATTGGTTGTATTAATATTGTTGTTGCGGCTAATGCCGGAGGAGCATTCTCACCATTTGGTGATATTACTACTTTAATGGTATGGCAAAAAGGTATTTTGAATTTCTTTGATTTTTTTGCAATTTTTATACCTTCCGTAGTTAATTATGTAGTTCCTGCATTTATTATGTATTTCTTCGTCGAAAATGGAACGCCAAAATCATCAGGTGAAACTATTGTTATGAGAAGAGGTGCTAAAAGAATTATTTTTTTATTTTTTTTAACAATAGTTACAGCAGTGAGTTTCCATAACTTCTTAACATTGCCTCCTATGTTGGGCATGATGGTCGGTTTTGGATATTTATCAATTTTTTCCTACTATTTACAAATGACTCATGGAAAAAGTAAAACAGACTCTATAGAAAAATTTGACGTACTAAAAAAAGTTTCTAAAGCAGAGTGGGATACTCTCCTATTTTTCTTTGGTGTTATTTTAAGTGTTGGAGGCTTAGGCTTTATTGGATATTTATCCATGATTAATAACTTTATGTATGTGGAACTAGGTGCTACTTGGGCTAATATATTAGTGGGAATATTATCTGCAATATTGGATAACATACCTGTTATGTTTGCTGTACTTACAATGAACCCTCCTATGGAAGAATCTCAATGGTTATTGGTAACTCTTACTACAGGTGTTGGCGGAAGTATGCTTTCAATCGGTTCAGCGGCAGGCGTTGCTTTAATGGGACAGGCTAGAGGTAAATATACTTTCTTAGGTCATTTAAAATGGACCCCAGTCATTGCTTTAGGCTACGTCGCAAGCATATACACTCATATACTTATTAACTTTTAATTTTAGAATATTCCATACGAATTGCTTCTTGAATAAAGAGCTGCCATAAACGAACAGCAAATTCCGTATCTAGTTTTTCTTTTTTAGCTTTAGCTTTTATATTTTTAAGAATTTTTTTTATTCTCTCATGGTCTACAACTTGATTAGGATCATCTTTTAAATCTGCAACTTTATGGATTTCATTAAATCTTTGTGCTACTAATTTTAAAATTTTATCATCAATTTCATCAATTTTTTTTCTTATAGAGTTAAGTTTGATACTGTTATCTTTTTTCATCTAAGGTAATATATAAGTCTATAGGGAAATGAAAATAAAAATCTTAAATAAAATTTAAATGATGATTAAGGGAAAAGTAGCTGTTTTTTGTGGGTCTATGTATGGACCTGATAAATCTCATACTAAACTTGCTCAAGATATTACCACTTATTTAGTTAAAAATAATTATGGTATCGTTTATGGGGGCAGTCAGAGTGGAATTATGGGAGTTGTTGCCAATACAGCATTAGCGCTTGGTGGTCATGTTACAGGTATTATTCCCAATTTTCTTGATGGTAGAGAAAAAATTCATCAAAAATTAAATAAAATATTTATTACAAAAACTATGGAAGAACGAAAAAAAAAGTTTTTAGCTCTTTCTGATATTTTTATTGCTTTACCTGGAGGGGGAGGCACTATTGAAGAGATAGCGTTAGTTGTATCTGCTAATCAATTAAACATTATTAAAAATAAAAGAATGATTATTTATAATTATAAAAAATATTGGGACCCATTGATTAAGCAGTACTTACAACTACCATCAATGAAATATGCACGTAATGATGTAATCAAATTTATATCTGTATGTAAAAATATGGAAGAGTTATCAAAAATTTTATCAAAAATTAAAATTTAATATTATTTAATATATTTTAACCAGTTAGAAAGTTCTCTTTTTCTTATTTTATCATTTATCAAAGATTTACTAAAGCTATCCTGATTTGGTTTTTTATAAGCATGAATAATTTTATCTAATTGATTTTTAGTAAAACATTTCTCATTAATTAAAATTTTTTTTCTAGCCTTTAATATTTGTCCAGTGTAATGAAAGTTAAATTCAGGGTGATACTGAGTTCCCCAAAATTTTTTTGTAACTAAGGCTTGTATAGAGTAATGATTTTCTGCTAACAGTGTTGATTTTTCTGGCTTAGTTGTAATATGGTCTACGTGAGATGCGAAGGCGTCAAAAACAATGGGCTTATTTTTATACATATCATGCTTTATGCCTTGTTCATTAAGGGTGATATTAAAAGCAATACCAACCTCTCTTCCTTTAGAATTTTTTTTAACATCACCTTTATTGGCAACTGTGTAGAGTTGCATTCCCCAACAGCTTCCAAATATATTTAATTCTAATTTAGATAATTTTTTCATTAAAGTGATTTGATTTTTAATTTCTTTAGTATTGTCATATATATTTAAGCTTGAGCCAGTCCACACAATCCCATGAAAAGATCTAAAAAAATCTTCACTGTATGTTTTGTTAAGATCAATAGAGGGATGAATATAAGTGGTAATAATTTTTGAATTAATTCCTAATAGCTGATCTCTATAAAAATCACAGATATGTTGCAGTCCATTTTTTTGAAGCTTATTCCATCCTTTTTTATCATAACCATTAACTATTAGTAAATTCATATATATCGGAATATATTGAATTTATAAATTATGTCAGCTTTTTTATTTAAATCTTTATCAGTGCTTTTCTTTGTTTTAATGAGCGCTTGTATAAAGCTCCTAGCTGATCGTGTGCCATTATTCGAAATAGTTTTTTTTAGAAATTTTTTTGCATTATTTCCTGTTATATTTATGCTGTGGAGAAATAATTTAAAATTATCCGATATTAATCATTACCCTTTACACCTCATGCGTGCTGTTTTTGGTATTTGTGCCATGACATTATTTTTTCTATCTCTTCGTCACGTTAATTTAGTTGAAATGCAAACCATTAGTTTTTCATCAGTATTCTTCATTTCTATTTTATCTGTATTTTTTTTACATGAAGTGATTGGTATGAGGAGGATAATAGCCATTATGTTTGGTTTTATAGGTGTCGTTATTATTCTTAATCCTTCTGTGAGTGTTTTTTCTAATTATTCTCTACTTCCTCTTATTGCTAGTCTTTTACTCTCATTTGCTGTTATTTTTTTAAAAAAAATATTAATTACAAATAATAATTTTTTATCTATTTTTATTTTTACATTATTTTGTTCAATTATAAGCTTAGCATTCATTAACTCTTCATGGATTATTCCCAAAACAACAGATATGATGCTGTTAATTTTGACTGGAGTTTTAGGTTTTATAGCTCAAGTCTTTCTTACTAAATCTTATCAATTATCCGATGCTTCTCTTTTAGCTCCTTTTGAATTCTCCTCACTCATATGGTCTTATTTTATTGGATATTTTTTATTTCATGAAGTTATTTCTTTTAGAGTTTATTTAGGAGGCCTGATAGTTGTTTTAAGTGTAGGTTATATTTTTTATAGAGAAAGTACTCTTAAGAAAAGAATTGCAGTGGGTATTAATAAGCAATTTTAATTTAAAAATTTAGAAATTATTTTTTCTAAGAATATACCTGCAAATACTACTATGCCACCACCTAAGTATACTTGCCAAAAACTAGATATTAATTTTCCCTTCATATACTTCCACTTAATAACAGCTATAATCGATAATTCTATAATAGTTACTCCTATCGCTATATCTTTCGCTAAACTAATATCATTGATTAAGAAGGGCAAAGTGTGAAGCATTCCTCCTACAAATGTAGCTAGACCAGTTATAAATCCTCTTATGACCGGAGAACCTCTGCCTGTTAATTCCCCATTGTCACTAATTGCTTCTGCCTGTCCCATACTAATTCCTGCACCCACAGATACCAAAGTGCCTGCCATAAAAGCAGTCTTTGTATCTCCAGATACTGCAAATCCAAATACAGGAGCTAACGTTGAAATAGATCCATCCATAAAACCTAATAGTGCGGGTTGTACAATTTTTAATAAAAATTGTTCTTCCTGTTTTTGTGTTTTTTTTATTAAGGCCATTTTATTATCTTACTACATAAATTAGACACAGGTTTAAATTTTTGTTAATATAACTCATGGAATATTTACACACAATGATAAGAGTCACTAATATTGATGAATCGATTAATTTTTATTGTAATAAACTTGGTTTATTTGAATACTCCAGAAAAGATTATGAAAAAGGTAGATTTACATTAGTTTTCTTATGTGCCCCTGAAGATAAAGAAATAGCATCTAGTTCTCAAAAACCTTTATTAGAACTTACTTATAATTGGGATGTTGAAGAATATAAAGGGGGTAGAAATTTCGGTCACTTAGCTTTTAGTGTTGATAATATTTATGAGAAATGCCAATTCCTTATGGATAATGGAGTAACAATTAATAGACCGCCAAGAGACGGACATATGGCTTTTATAAAATCTCCTGATGGCATTTCTATTGAATTACTCCAAAAGAATAAACCTCTTGAAATTATAGAGCCATGGAATAATATGAAAAATATAGGCACATGGTAAAAAAAATATTCTATAATTTTTTAACTATCATTATATCTATGTGCTTTATGAATATTAGTAGTGCAAACGAATTAAAAAAATTAATTGATTTATTTGATAAGGAAATCATTACTTCTGAAGTTCTCTATAATTCAGTTTTAAATTTAAATAAAAATATTACTGAAGACCAACTTATTCAAATGATTGATCTTTTAAATTCAAAAACTATTTCATCAGAAGATTTTATAAAATCTTTTAATGTTATGAGCGTAGATAATCAGAGTAATGTTTCTCAAGATTCCAATGAAATAATTGACATAATCAAAAAATTTAAAATTAGTGACTGTAAGGGTCACACAACTACTTGCTCTATAATAGATGGGTTTTTTATTGAATACAAATATACAAATAATTCACTTGTTATGGTCAGTAATAATTTTTTAAGTAAAAGTGACTTAGTGAAAATTACTCCTAGAAAGCAATATTATAAAAAAAATAATTTTTCTGAAATATTTGACTTTAAGCTTAAAAGTGGCCGAGTTGTACAATTTGCACTAAAAGGATTAATAGAAAATAATGATTTTTCTATTAATCCTTTTAGTCTTTCAAATAGTGGACAACAAATAATTTCTGGAAATTTTAATTAATAAATATTATATATATAAATTTATTTCATCGTTGGCATGACAAGTGATGCCCCTAAGGCTCCATCAGCCCATTTTGATGTAATTGTTTTTCTTCTTGTGTAAAAATTAATTCCTTCTTCGCCATGCATGCCACTTCCGCCAAAATTAGAACCTTTCCAACCACCAAAACTATAAAAAGCCATCGGTACTGGAATTGGAATATTTATTCCTACCATACCTATTTGAACATTTTTCATAAAGTCTCTCGCTATATTTCCATTAGAAGTATAGACGGAGGTACCATTTCCAAACTCATGTCCGTTCACATGACTAATAGCCTCTTCATATGTATTAACGTTAACAACTGATAGAACGGGTCCAAAAATTTCTTCCTTATAGATTGTCATATCCTTAGTGACATTATTAAAAATAGTCGGTCCTACGAAATTTCCATTTTCAAAACCCTGCAGAGATATTCCTCTACCATCTAATTCTAGTTTTGCGCCTTCATTAATTCCTTTTTCAATATATCCAAGTACTTTTTCTTTATGCTCCTTAGTAATTAAAGGACCCATTTCACTATTGGGATCAAGTGAACTTCCTACATGAATGGAATTAGTTTTTTCTTTAAGTAGTTCCATAAATGGCTTTTGAATTTTTCCAACTGGTAAGGCAACTGAAGTAGCCATACATCTTTCTCCTGCAGAACCAAAAGCAGCTCCAATAAGCCCATTCACAGCATCTTCTAAATTAGCATCTTCCATAATTACCATATGGTTTTTAGCTCCTCCAAGTGCTTGAACTTTTTTATTATATTTTGCAGATTCTGAATAAATATATTGAGCAACAGGAGTAGAACCAACAAAACTTACAGAAGCTATATTTTTAGATTGTAAAATTAAATCTACAACAGATTTATCCCCATGCATAACATTAAGGATATTATCTGGTAGTCCTGCTTCAGAAAATAGTTCAGCAAGCTTCATTGAACATTGAGGTACTTTCTCAGAAGGTTTTAAAATAAATGCATTTCCGCACGCAATTGACATAGGGAACATCCACATGGGAACCATAGCAGGAAAATTAAAAGGTGTAATACCAGCAGATATGCCAAGAGGTTGTCTAATATCAAATGAATCCACACTAGTACCAACATTAATAGAATGACTTCCTTTTAAAAGATGAGGGATACCGCATGCAAAATCAACTACTTCAAGACCTCTTTGAAGAGATCCTTTTGCATCAGAAAATACTTTACCATGTTCATTAGAAATAATAGTTGCTAATTCATCAAAGTTTTTTTCGATTAAATATTTAAACTTAAAAAGTATAGAAGATCTTTTTGTTAGAGAAGTTTCAGCCCATTCTAGTTGAGCTAATTTCATTGATTCAATCATTTTGTTGAATTCAACTTGTGTGCTTACAGGAACTTTAGCGTATTCTTCTCCAGTTGTAGGCTTATATAATTTTATAAAATTTTTAGTCTCACTTGGTGTATTTTTTCCACCAATAAAATTGCTTATTTCTATCATGATTAAAATAATTTCTACTATTTACAGACTCAATAGTAAAGATAATTGATATCTAAAATAAATAAGCTATAGTAATTCTAAGCAGGGGTGCTGAAAGGCTGAGAGAGTATCTTACTTAACCCTAGAACCTGAACCGGATAATGCCGGCGTAGGAAGTGTATACCACCTACCCAAGCGTTTTAAGGTTCCTTTAATTGAAAGGAATTTACTATGAGACTACTTACACTATTAATTGTATTTATTTTACCTACTTTTCTAGGGGCTAAAGAACAGCTAAATATTCTAACATATGACTCTTTTACTTCGGAGTGGGGTCCTGGCCCCAGTATTGAAAAATCTTTTGAAGAAATCTGTAATTGTGAAATTAATTGGTCAACTGCAGATTCATCTGGAGCGCTTCTCTCTAGAGTAAAGCTCACAAATAATAAAGAGGGTTTTGATATTCTCTTAGGGATTGATGATTCTTTAATGTCTGAGGCTAAAGATACAAAGCTATTCTCAAATCATTCACTATCTCAAGATTCATTAAGTTCTTTAAATATTGATTGGAGTGATAAAATATTCGTACCTTTTGACTACGGATACTTTAGTTTTATTTATAATTCTTCAAAGTTAACTAACCCTCCGAAAAGTTTTGACGAACTAGCTGCACGCGATGATATAAGAATTATCATTATGGATCCAAGAACATCTACACCAGGTTTAGGATTAGCTAAATGGATTTATCAATTAAAAGGAGATGATTCCAAAGGTTTTTGGATAAGTCTTCAAGATCAAATTGTTATTACTTCTAAAAGTTGGTCTGATGGTTACGGTTTGTTTTTAGAAGGAGAGGGGGATGTTGTTTTAAGTTACAGTACTTCACCTGCCTATCATGCAATCGCTGAATCGGATGAAAATTATAAAGCAATTTTATTTGAAGAGGGCCACGCAGAACAAATAGAAGTTTTAGGCGTATTGAAAAATGCTCCAAATAAAAAATTAGCTGAACAATTTGTAAATTTCACTATTACAAAAGGATTCCAAGATCATATTCCTTATGGTAACTGGATGTACCCTATCATTGATGGAGTGGAAGGGGACAGTGACTTCTACAAATACGCACCAGTTCCAAATTCTTTAGATAGAGTATATGGGTCTGCTGAAGATAAAGCTTTATGGATCAATTATTGGTCCTCAAGTATTGATTAAAACTATTCAAAATCTAAAGGGGAGCTTATTGATTAAACTCCCCTTTTACTTCTATATTTTAATTTTAATTTCTATTGGAGCTTCCGTACTATTTTTCTTCTATAGTCTAGAAAATTTATCAGTTAGTTATGATAATTTTTTTCAACAATCAATAAAGTTTACTTTTTTTCAAGCAATTCTAAGTACTTCAATATCAATTACTTTTGGTTTTATTCTAAGTCTTTGTTTGTATCTTTCTAACATTAAAAGTCAGTATATTACTTCAACATTAAACTTTTTTTTTATTGCCCCAGTTCTTTTTATTTCATATGGAGTCATCTTTATTCATGGTTCAAACGGACTAATGCAAAAAATATTTCAATTATTTAACTTAGATTTTTCTTATAGCTTTTTTGGACTAGTGGGTATTATTTATGTGACTAGTTTCTTCAATATCGCGTTATCAGCTAATTATTTTTATAGAAAATTGATTAATATACCTGAAAATTATTTAAAGCTGTTAACGGCAAATAAAATCAATTTTTATTTAGCTTTAACAAAATATCTAAGGCCAATTATTTTAAACAATATTATTATATTAGTATCAATGATTTTAATATTTTGTATCAGTAACTTTACAATAATTTATATTTTTGCTAACTCACCTTTACTGACAACTATTGAACTTGCGATTTATCAAAAAATATCTTTTGAGGCTAATATTGTAGATGCTGTTATTTATGGATTTATTCAAAGTGGACTAATCATTTTAATTTTAATCCCGATCTTAAAGTTAAAAAATAACTTTGAATTACTAACCTTAAAACAATCAGAAATTTATAGGATTTATAAACCTAATCTATTAAGTACTATGATTTTAATTATATTTTGTTTTTATTTTTTTACCCCATGTCTTGTTATCTTAAAAGGATTATTTAATTTTAATTTAGATCTTTTATTTTCACTAGGTACCTTAACAGCTTTTGTGTATAGCTTTCTTATTGCCATTTCTTCACTTTTTATTTCTCTTTTAATTAGTCTTTCTTCATTATTTATTACAAGAGGACTGTATGAAAAAAAATCTCATTTAAACAATTATGTCATCCTTACTATTTTTATTATTAGTTTTATTCCATCAATTACATTGAGCGCTATTTTGTTTCTAATTAATTCTAATCTAAATTTTATTTTACCAAATTTTTTAATCGTTTCTTTTATTAATTCTTTTCTTCTAACTCCCTTAATTTTTTTATTCTTAATTCCTAAATTTATGGAAAATAATAGGTATGAAAGATTAAAAGTTATTCAATTTAAAATAGCACCTTTAGTAAGACTTATTAAAATAGATTTTTTAAAATTTAAAAAAGAATTATTTATCATATGCTCATCTTGTTTTGTTTTAAGTATGGGCGATCTCACTTCTATTACACTTTTTAACTCTAATAGTTTTAAAACAGTTCCTTATTTAATCTCTCAATTATATTCAAACTATCGTTATGATGATGCCTTTTTTCTTCTTGCTGTCTTTGTTATTTTTATTGTTTTCTTCTTATATTCTATCAATAGAGTATTTTATAAAAATGCTGGAATTAAATAAACTATCTTTTACCACTAATGACTTTTCGGCTGAATATACTTTCAGTATTCCAAAATGTGGAATTTACGCATTAGTAGGAGAGAGTGGAAGTGGAAAATCTACTCTGATAAACTTAATTGGTGGTTTTCTAAAAGTTAATTCAGGTTCAATTTTTTTTAAGAAAAAAAATTTACTAAACTTATCTCCTTCGGAAAGACCTATATCTAGCCTATTTCAAAACTATAATAATTTTGATCATTTAACTATTTTTGAAAATATTATTCTAGGCATTGATTCTTCGATGGTAACTTCTGATTCCAATAAAAATAATGTAAAAAAAGTAATGAATAAACTTTCTTTAAAAATGGATATGTTCAAAATTGTGTCTGACCTCTCAGGTGGTGAACAACAGAGAGTTTCTTTGGCAAGATGTTGGCTTAGAAATCAAAATTTATTGCTACTGGATGAGCCTTTTAATGCTTTGGATCCCGGCTTAAGAAAAGATATTTTTATTCAACTTAAAAAAATGCATATTTTTAATAAATCACAAATTACTATTATCAGTAGTCACTTTTTAGATGAACTGGTTGATATTATTGACGGTATTATTTTTATCTCTAATGGTTCTGTTTTAAAAAATAAAATTTTTAATTTTTCTGACTTAAAAAAAAATAGTGAATTTAAGAAATATTTTTTAGGAAGTTCTTAATTATTTTTTTTTGAATAGTATTTTTTTTTATTATCTTTAATTTTATTTGAACTTCTTGCCATAGATAATCTAATAGTAGACAAATGGGCTTATAGTGGTTTATTTCATGAATATCTATT
>JAQBUY010000097.1 GCA_027623775.1 Pseudomonadota bacterium | reverse complement strand
AAAACTCTAAAAAAATTAATGATATTTATATCAGGTTTGTAAATCCATCTAATGATTTTGATGATGAAATTTTCTCATTAAGTGATGAAGAAATAAAAAATAAAATTCAAGATTTAAAAAATGCATATTCTAGTTCAAATGAAGTTTCGGAGAAGGATATAGTAAAAGCTATATCAATAGTGAAGGAGGCATCTAATAGAACAATTAAATTAAAGCACTTTGATTCGCAGGTTATTGTTGGAGTTTGTTTATATTATGGAAGTATTACCGAAATGAAAACAGGAGAAGGAAAAACATTAGCTGCTACAATCCCTGCATTTTTAAATTATCTAACTCAAAGTCAAACGCACTTAATAACTGTCAATGATTACCTTGCTAAAAGGGATTCGATCTGGATGGACCCTATCTATAAATTTTTAGGAATGACGAATTCTCATATACAAAATAATATGACGCTTGAAGAAAAAATAAATGCCTATAAATCAGATATAGTCTATGGAAATAATAATGAATTTTGTTTTGATTTTTTAAGAGATAATTTGAGATCAATAGAAACACCAAGAATTCAATCAAAACATGATAAGGCAATCATTGATGAAGCAGACTCAGTTTTAATTGATGAAGCAAGATCGCCATTAGGAATATCAGGTCAAGTTGAAACTCCTATAAAACTATTTCAAATTTGTTATCAGGTTACTGAAGGTCTTGAAAATACTGATGTAGAAATAAGTGAAGAAAGAAAAAATGTTTTATTAAACGATGAAGGAATTAAGAAAATTGAATTTAATTTAAAGAAAATTAATTTACTGAAAGGAGATAACTTATTTGATAGTCAAAATTTAGAGGTTTATCAAATAATTAATCAATCTTTAAAAGCCAGGTTTATATTCAAAATAGATAAGGATTATGTTGTCAGAAATAATCAAATCATCATCATAGATGAATTTTCTGGGAGACTATCTGAAGGGAGAAGATACGGAGAAGGGCTTCATCAGTCAATAGAAGCAAAGGAAAACCTTACAATTCAACCAGAAAGTACAACTCTAGGAAGTATTACATTTCAAAATTATTTTAAAAAATATAAATCATTAAGTGGTATGACGGGTACGGCCTTAACAGAAGCTGAAGAATTCAATACTATCTATGGATTAGAAGTTGTTGAAATACCAACAAATAAAAAATTAATAAGAAAAGATTTTAATGATCAAATATTTAAAACTAGCGATGAAAAATATGAAGCTATAGTTTCCTTAGTTAAAAAAAAATTAATTCAATCTCAACCAGTACTAATCGGAACCACTTCCATTCAAAAGTCTGAACTAATTTCAAATTTATTAAATAAACATAAAATTAATCACAATATTTTAAATGCTAAAAACCATGAAAATGAGGCATCAATAATAGCTCAAGCTGGAAAACCAAATCAAATAACTGTTGCAACAAACATGGCAGGAAGAGGAACAGATATTAAGCTAGGCGGGAATCCAGAAATTGATAAAGATAATTTTAAAAAAGATGACTATGAAAAAGTTATTGTCTCAGGTGGATTATGTATCATAGGGACAGAGAGACATGAGAGTAGAAGAATAGATAACCAATTGAGAGGACGCTCTGGAAGGCAGGGAGATCCTGGCGAAAGTATTTTTTTTGTTTCATTAGAAGATGATCTTATGAGAATATTTGGGTCAGAAAAATTACAATCAATGTTATCTTCACTTGGCTTAAAAAAAGGAGAGGTCATAGAGCATAAATGGCTTACATCTTCAATTGAAAGAGCGCAAAAAAGAGTTGAAGGACATAACTTTGACATACGGAAACAATTATTAGAATTTGATACCATCATTAATAAACAAAGAGAAATAATATATTCAAAAAGAGAAGATGTGATTACTGGAGATATATTTGAATTTATAAAAGATGTTGAGTGTGAATTTTTAGAGAATATTTGGGACGAAGAAGAAACTAAAAATGACTTCATTAAAAAATTACCTTTAAAAAAATCAAATCTCAATTCTAGTATAGATGAAATTATTAAAGAGCTAAAAGAAAATAAATTCATTCAATATAAAGAGTATAGTGATAACTATTTACTATTAATAAAGCAAGTAACACTAATGATCGTTGATAAAAATTGGCAAAATCAAATTCAAGAATTAAGTAATATTAGACAATCAGTTGCATTTAGTGGCAATGCAGGTAAAGACCCTATCAATGAGTTTAAAAAGGGGGCCTTTACCTCATTTAATAATTTAATTTATAAAATTCAGGAAGAAATTGTTTTTATTCTAAATAATTTAAAATTTAGATTAGGTCCAACAGAAAAAAAAGAATTAATAGAAGAGGCATCAGATAAAAAAATTGGAAGAAATGACCCCTGCCCATGCGGATCAGGAAAAAAATATAAGCAATGCCATGGTAAATAAATTAACTAAATAAAATAATCTAAATATCTCTTATTTCTTAAAATTTTCAGATCATTAAATTTAGTTAATTTAAGCGATTGAAAGTTATTCAAAATACTTTTTTTAATTTTATTACACATAATATCTGAATTTCTATGAGCGCCGCCAATAGGCTCTTCTATAATTTCATTAATAATTTTTAGCTTTAAGCAATCTTTAGCTGTAATTTTTAAAGAATTAGCAGCCACTTCAGAAAAATCAGCAGATTTCCATAAAATTGATGAACAACCTTCAGGCGATATAACGGAGTAAATAGAGTTGCTAAGCATTAAAACTCTATCACTAGCTCCAAGAGCAATAGCACCGCCAGAACCACCCTCTCCAATAATAATAGAAATAAAAGGTGTCTGAATGTTTAGTGAAATTTGTATAGACATAGCTATAGCTTCAGCTTGACCTCTCTCCTCAGCATCTTTACCAGGATAGGCACCAGCTGTATCAATAAAACATATTATGGGTATTTGGAATTTCTCAGCAAGTTTCATAATTCTTTGAGACTTTCTGTATCCTTCTGGTTTTGCCATACCAAAATTATAATCAATTCTACTTTCCATATCATGACCTTTTTCATTACCTAAAATCATAAAAGAAATATCATCAATTTTACCTATACCACTAACTATAGATTTGTCTTCAGAATACAATCTGTCACCAGATAGATAAGTAAAATCTGTAAAAATAGAATGAATATAATCTAAAGTTTTTGGTCTTTTAGGGTGTCTAGCAATTTTAACAATTTGCCATGGTGATAAATTTTTATATATTTTTTCTAGTTCTTTTAATTCTTTATATTCAATAGTTTTAATTTTTGAAGAAATATCTATATTTTTTACATTAGATGATTTAATTAATATTTCTTTTTCATTATTAAGGTTTTCTAATTTATATTCAAAATCTAAAAAAAACATAAGGAACTTTAATTTATTTTTTAGAGGATGATAAGAGTCTAAAACAGTTTTTTTTTTATTTTTAAGTACTTTTGTATAAATTTCAGTTGTAGAAATGCTTGAATGACCTAAAAGTTTTTGAATATGTCTTATATCAGCTCCATTTTCCATCAAAGTAGTTGCAAAACTATGTCTAAAAGAATGGGATGAAATTTTGGTTTTAATATTACCATTTAAATACATTTTAGATAAAAATAGATTAACCTGCCGAGGTTTAATTAATTTATTATTAATTGCAAAAATAAAACAATCATTATTATCTGGAATAATTTTAGAAAGTTTTAAAGAAAGACTATGATTAAAATAACATTTTCTCTCTTTCATACCTTTTCCAACAATATAAAAAGATAAATCTTTAAAGTTTATATCAGACCATTTTAAAGATAGGGCTTCTGAAATTCTTAAACCAGAAAAATATAATAACTCTAGTAAAATTATGAATATATAATAATTTTTATGATATGAAGAATTTAAATTATTAAAGAAAATATCTAAATCAGTGTGATTTATTGCTTTAGGAATTTTTCTCTCACGTTTTAATAATTCGAAATTAGAATAATTAATTGATTCTATTAATCCTTCAGAATCAATATAATTAATAAAACCTTTAATGCATGAAAGTTTTCTATTAATGGAAGAGTTTTGAAGACTGCTGGAACGAAGAGATTTAATATAAAGAGTAATAATTAAATTCATATTTTCATTAGGATTTTGAATAAAAAGAGATTGGAAACTATTTAGGTCATTTTTATAACTCAATAATGAGTTTTTAGATAAGTTTCTTTCAGAAACTAAAATTTCTAAATAATTAGTAATTAAATTTTTTATAGGTATCAATTATTTAAATAGCTATTGGCAAGTATATTAAAAAATAATTGTTTAAAATCCTTGTTGGTTTCTAGACTTTTTGAAAGATAAAATAAATCTACTTCATTGATATTTTTAAAATCTAAATTTTTTATTAATTTTAATAATTCTTTATTAGCTTTATATGTGTCATTAACGGAGTGGTAAATACCGTAATTCACATAGTTGTTAATACTTAGAGATTTATTAG
>JAQBUY010000096.1 GCA_027623775.1 Pseudomonadota bacterium | reverse complement strand
ATTTTCTTTGTAAGGTACCGTAATGTTGAAACCTAAAAAATTTTTATCTTTTTTAAAATCATTATAAAAAGACTGCAATTCATTTTCTTTAATTTCAAAGCAAATATATTCTGCGTTTATATTTTTATTTTTTATCCAATCATTATGAATTATAGGTGAAAGACTATGTGATAGTTTTTTAGCGACAATTCCTATTCTTTTTTTCATGTTAATTTTTTAATGCTCTATATAAGGGAATTAATGGGATGCCCAATATAGAATAATAACTTCCTTCAATTTTTTCTATCACTCTTTTTCCCTCTGATTCAATATTATAACATCCAACAGAATTTACTATTTTAATAAAATATGCATCTATATATTTTTTAAGTTCTATCTTTGAATTCTTCTTAAATGTTATGAGTGCTTTTTCAGCTGTAGACCATATTGTTTTTTTGTTTTTCATTATAATACATGCAGTATAAAGGGTATGTGTTTTACCATTAAGCTTTATCAAAACATTCATACACTCTTTTTTTGTAGAGGCTTTAAATATGGTTTTGTCTCTTATGTGCACCGTCGTATCAAAACATACAATTTTTCTATTTTTATGTAATTCACATAAATGGAGACATTTTGCCTTTGCTAAAAATAATGCCTGTTTTGACTGAGTGATTTTTTTTCCTTGCAATATTTTCTTTTCGTCAATATTTGGGGATGTGTATTCAAGGTCTAATCCAGCATATTGAAATAATTTTCTTCTGGTCTCGCTTTGGGTTCCTATTAACAAAGTATTCATATGTTGTTGATTAAATTGCATTAAAATCCATTTTAGCCCCGTCCTTCCAACTATCTGTATAACTTTACTCTTATCAACATATTAACACCTTGTGTATTAAATTAAAAAAAACCCTATAAAATAACAATAATTATTGATTTTTCATGTTAATCCCCATAATTAGACCTACTACCACATAACCTCTTTTTTTTTAAAAATATATTTATTTATTCTTTTTTTATATATATATTAATCTAACTTAATAATATTCATAATCTCTTTTAACTAAATCTCATGCATTTAAACGAATTAAAAGTAAAAAAACCTCAGGAACTACTAGATTATGCTAGTAGTATAGGTATTGAAAATACAGGAGGCCAAAGAAAGCAAGAAATTTTTTTTTCTATTTTAAAGAAATTAGGGGAAAAGGGTGAGGAAATAATTGGAGAAGGCGTTCTCGAGACTATGCAAGATGGTTTTGGTTTCTTAAGATCTGCTGATTCAAATTATCTACCAGGACCAGATGATATTTATGTTAATTTAAATCAAATAAAAAAATATGGTTTAAGAAAAGGCGATACTTTGGAAGGACCTATTAGGCCTCCTAAAGAAGGTGAAAGATATTTTGCATTAATAGAAACTAATAAAATTAATTTTGTGGGAGTAAAAGATTATAATAAATTTAAAACAAATTTTGACAATTTAACCCCGTTATATCCAGATAGAAAATTTAGACTTGAAATAGATAAGCATGATAAAGACCTCACTTCAAGAATTATTGATATAGTAGCACCAGTAGGAGCAGGTCAAAGATCTATTATTGTTGCACCACCTCGTTCTGGTAAAACTGTTATTCTTCAAAAAATTGCAAAATCTATAACTGATAATTATCCAGATGTTTATTTAATTGTTTTATTAATTGATGAAAGACCAGAAGAAGTAACAGATATGCAACGCTCAGTTAAAGGTGAAGTTATAAGTTCTACTTTTGATGAACCTGCATCTCGTCACGTTCAAGTTGCAGAAATGGTTATAGAAAAAGCAAAAAGATTAGCAGAAAATAAATTAGATGTAGTTATTTTATTAGATTCATTAACTAGATTAGGAAGAGCTTATAATACAGTTGTTCCATCAAGCGGAAAAGTACTAACAGGAGGAGTGGATGCAAATGCACTTCAAAGACCAAAAAGATTTTTTGGTGCAGCAAGGAATATTGAAGAAGGGGGTTCCTTAACAATTATTGCAACAGCACTAATCGAAACAGGCAGTAGAATGGATGAAGTTATTTTTGAAGAGTTTAAGGGAACAGGTAACTCTGAAATTGTTTTAGATAGAAAACTCTCAGATAAGAGGACTTATCCAGCTATCGATGTTCAAAAATCAGGAACTAGAAAAGAAGATTTATTATTAGATCAGGGTGATTTACAAAAAGTATTTATACTAAGAAAAATTCTTTCATCTATGGGAACTGTTGATGCAATGGAGTTTTTGCTTGATAAAATGAGAGACTGTAAAACGAACCAAGAGTTTTTCTCAAGTATGAATAAAAGTTAATTATTCTTTAAAGATTCTCTTATTTTTTCACTCTCAGTCTTAAGCTGGCCACAGGCCCCCAATATATCACCCCCCTTAGATTTTCTTAAAGTAACAATATTACCTGATTGTTTTATCAAATTAAAAAATTTATCAATTGTCTCTTTATTTGATGGTTCATAATTAACTCCTGGCCATGCATTAAATTCAATAAGATTTAACTTGCAAGGAAATTTACCCATTAATTTAATAAGGTTCTTTGCACAGGCCTCAGAGTCATTAATATTTTTTAATAAAACATATTCTAAAAAAATTTTTTCTTTATTTACTTTAGCATACTCGGAACAACTTTTTATTAAATCTGCTATATTATACTTTTTATTTATAGGCATTATTTTTTCTCTAATATCATCAGTGGGTGCATGTAAAGAAAGCGCAAGACAAGTTTTAATTTCGTTTGCAGCTAAGTAAATCTCTGGTGAAACTCCCGCAGTAGAAACAGTTATTCTTTTTGGTCCATAATCTAAACCTTCTTTATTTTTTAAAATTAAAATTGATTTTTTTACATTTTCAAAATTATAAAAAGGCTCGCCCATTCCCATATACACAATATTACGAATTTTCTTTTCTATCTTCCAGTCCTCAAGTTCATCTTTTGCAATTAAAATTTGCTGTATGATTTCACTTGTCTCTAAATTTCTCACCATCATCTGAGTTCCTGTATGACAAAACTTACAATTTAAAGTGCATCCAACTTGAGACGAAACACACAGTGTCCCCGTTTTACCAAAGGGGATATAAACAGTCTCAACTAAATTTCCATCCTTTAATTTCAATAACCATTTTATGGTTCCATCAAGAGATTTTTTCTTTTCCTGAATTGTATCTCTATTAAAAGTAATTTTTTTTTTTATATTTTCTTTAAATTCCTTTGGAAGGTTTTTAAAATTATCAATTTGTGAAACACCATTTTTATAAATAAATTTCCAAATTTGATTTGCTCTCATACTAGATTTTTTTTTATCCAAATTTAAATCTAAAGCTAAAAAACTTTTTAATTCATCATATTGAAAATCATAAAAATTATTTTTTTCCATTTTTAATTATTAGTTTGTAAGAACCTTTACTAGTGTTTTTCTAGGTCTATAATAATTTAGCTTTGTATAATTCTGATACTATATATTCTAATTTTACGCCAGTTGTAAAGTCACCTGTGATCGGTTACAGAATTTCCGGTCCTTTAGTTTTAAAAATTCTTTTAAAATTAACAAAATTTAATTTTAAGAAATATCCCAATAAAGTTTCTTATAGGTTTTTGCTTGATGAAAAGGGCGAAATTATTGATAAATCAAATGTAGTATTTTTTCAAGCGCCCTATTCATTCACGGGTGAAGATGTTGCGGAAATTTTTATTCATGGCTCACCTGCCTTAGCCAGCCATTTAGAAAAAGCAATTTTGTCTATTAGTCCAGAAACTATAAGAATAGCTAAAAAAGGAGAATTTTCATTTAGAGCTTTAATTAATAATAAAATCACTCTTAAGCAGGGGCAGTCGATTAATAGAATTATTATGTCTGATAATATTCAGGAAATTAATTATAGTAAAAAAGTTTTATTTAATGGAGATAATCAAAGCGCACTTTATGACTTAAAAGAAAAAATCATCCATATTTACTCTAAAATCATTACATCAATCGACTTTACAGAAGATGAAAATTTTGAATTAAAATCAATTAAAAATGATATAGCTATTTTTTTTAAAGAGATTGAAGCGATAATGAAACAAAATAGAACAAAAATAGAACAAAACAATATACTGAATATTATGATAGTTGGAGATGTTAATGTTGGAAAATCAACTATTTTTAATAAAATTATCGATATAGATCGATCAATAGTCACAAGCATAAAAGGGACTACTCGAGATATAATTTCCGAAAATATTATTTATGATAACAAGTTATACAAATTGTTTGACACCGCTGGTTATAGAAAAAAACAAGGCAAAGTTGAGCTTATCGGCTATAAGAAAGCATTAAATTCAAGTAAAAATATTGAGCATTTCTTTATAGTTTTTAACGGATCTATTACTAAATCCAATTTAAAAAGAATAAAAATTGATTTTTCTATCAATAATAACTACTCTTTAATTAACAATAAAAGTGACATTTTAAAAAATTCTAAATT
>JAQBUY010000095.1 GCA_027623775.1 Pseudomonadota bacterium | reverse complement strand
TATTGGTGAAAACCAAGTAACTGCAAGATTTGCAGATTATGAATTAGGCTTTCAAATGATTGTGTTTGATGGAGATACAAAACCTAGCATGACCATGTCAAAATACGACTTTAAAAATAATAGGTTCTTAGAACATTATCAGTGTGATTTTGAAACTACAAATATAGAATAAAAATTAATGCGTAGGAATATCTTGAAGATTTAAAAATAATGTATATGATGTAAATACTCTGGTTGTTCTGTTGGAGTTTTAAAAGCTACGATGGGATACAGATATAATATTGTTTTTGATAGATCTTAATAGTTTATATCTGTATCCCATCTATTGGGTGAGCTACCTGTCAAAAGGATTAGCATGATTAAAACTTTCCAAAATAACTAGTCATTAACAATAAAAAAAATTAAGTTTTTTTATTGAATATAGATCTATCAATGAATCTGATAGCCTTTATTTATATTAAACTTAGTTTTGGAAAGGACTAATGTCTAAAAATAAAGCTGATAAAGAATCTAATAATAAAACTGATTTAACATGTAATAAAAAATTAGTTAAATTATTTGAATATAACACTCCTCAAGAAAGACAAACTCTACTAACTAATATTGATAACGTATTATGCTCAATGTTAGATTTAGAAGATAATGATTTACCTTGGTTAAATCCAAACCAACATTCGGCTAAATGGGAAAAGATTATGGAGAATTTGAGGTTAGTAGTTGGAAAAATTGAATATGAAGCCAGCCAAAGCAAAAGGACGGTACACTAATGGTAAGTAATAATTATACACTAACGAAAACCAAGATTTTAAGTGGACTACAGTGTCATAAAAAACTTTGGTTTGATCTCCATGATCCTAAAAAAAAAGAACACAATTGGATACTAGAAAAAGGTTTTCGTTTCGAAAATGTTGTTAGAGAAAATTATTCTAAAGAATATGGAAAAGTTTTAGATTTATCAGGTGATTGGGAAGACGTAGTTTCTAAAACTATGTTTGCTATTAAATCTAATGATACAGAGGTTATCTTTGAAGGTGCATTTATATATTTAGATACGTTAGTTAGAGCAGATGTTTTAATCAAAAATAAAAAAGGATGGGAATTACTAGAGATTAAGTCATCAACAAAAAAACAAGATGCACATATTTCTGATATAGCAATCCAATCTTTTATTGTTAAAAAATGTGGGGTAAATTTAACCAGTGTTAAATTAATTCTTGTTAATGAAGATTTTACATACACAAGTGATGGTAATTACAAAGATTTAATAAATTTTGAAAATGAAATTACAGACGAGGTTACTTTAAAAGAAAAAGATGTATCAAATTATATTAAGGATTTAACACCATTAATTGATGAAAAAGATTCTCCTAATATTTTGATGGGAGATCACTGTCAAAAACCTTATTCATGTGATTACCAAGAAAGATGTAAAGCACCATTACCCAAAACCAATATAACGTCTTATGATATATTACCCTTTATAGGCAAAAATAAAAAAGTAATAAAATACTGTAAAGAAAATGGGATTGAAGATTTACAGAAATTTCCTGCAAAGTTTTTTAAAGATCATTCAGGTTATGCACCTGGTTATCATAAGATTATACAAGATGCCCATAAGAATAATAAATCTTGGTTTAGTTCAGGTTTAAAAGATATATTTAATGAGCTTGAGTTTCCATTTTTTTTTATGGATTTTGAAACTGTTCAGCAGGGGGTTCCGATTATAGAAGGAACTAAACCTAATTATGCATTACCATTTCAATGGTCAGTACACAAACTAGAATTTATTGATAAAAAGATTGAACTAAATGATGCTAAATCGTTTTTAAAATTTAATGATCAAAATATAGAAAGAGAATTTGTTGAAGAACTTTTAAAAGCTGTTGGTAGTAAGGGAACAATATTTGTTCATTCTGGGTATGAAATAACTACTTTAAACAAAATAAAAATTAAAGATAGCTGCAAAGATTTGACTGATAAAATTGATGATCTAATAGTAAGAATAAAAGATACCCTGCCAATTGTCAGAGAAAATTTTTACTCACCATTGATGAATGGCAGTTATTCAATAAAAGATATTATTAGGGCTACTACACCAAGTAATATTAATTATGATGACAAAGATGGCATATCAAGTGGTGATGCTGCACAATTAGCTTGGTTTATATATACAGACCCTAAAACCTCAGAAAAAGATAAAGAACTTCAAAGAAAACTTTTAATAGAATACTGCTCAAAAGATACACTAGTACTTTATTACCTAGTTAAACATTTAATGGATTCTTATGTCTAAAATTACATATTTAAATAGTCACTTACATAAGTTTAGAAAAGAACCAGAATATAAAGTTGATTTAGAAGATGTTGAAGCATTGGCATATTATGATGTTTTGGTTAGGGAAGATAAAAAAACAACCAAGATTTTTATGAAATGTTTTAATAATAAAGAAACTTATAAGAAACTTTTAAATAAATTACCTGATCATGTGGATCGTATAGGAAGATTTTATTTAATCACAACTTATTGGCTTTGTTATATCAACTACTATCATTACGATACATTTGGTGATGAAGTTAATAATTGTTTACATGATATTGATCAGGAAAAAGTACTCTTAAGCAGTCCACATTTTTGTAAAAAAGTGTATTATTATTTAATGAGACCGGATATCGTATAAATATTAATGATTATAGCAAAATTAAATAGAAACATAAAACTCTACGAAGTTGATGAATTTGTAACTATGTTTAGAAATAAGGTTAAAAATAAGCAATTTGATCTTGAAGTGAAGCTTACTGATATAGAGTGTTTGATATATTTATTTAAGAAGTTTCACTAATGAAAAAATAAAAAAAGAAAAAAATGAGCCAAAAAATTATATGCCCAAAGTGTCAAGCAGAATTTCCTATGGAGGAAGGACTAAAATCTCATTTAAAATCGTTAGAGGAGTCAACTATTCAAACTATTCAAAAACAAGAATTAGAGAAAATTCAAAACTTAGAAAAAGAAAATAAAAAAAAAGATGAAAAATTACAAAAATTTAGCGAAGAAAAAGAGGCTGATATAAAAAAAGCAATAGAAGAGGATAGAGTTAAAAATGATAAAAAAAATAAAGATCATTACGATAGCGTATTAGAGACGCAGGTGGGAAAATATAAACAAAATACGGATCTGAAACAAAATGAGGAAAGAGAAAAATGGAAAATTGAAAAAGATAGATATACCAAACAAATCGCAACGTTAAATCAGAGTATTAATCAGGGAAGTACAGTTGATCAAGGTTCGGGAAGCGAAGTTTCATTAGGTGAATTTTTAAAAAAAATTTTCATAGATTATAAAGACAAAATTAAAGAATATGAAAAAGGCGAACCTGGAGGCGATTGGATCCAAGAAATTATTGAGAATGATACTGTAATAGGTAAAATTTTATATGAAAGAAAAAATACTAAAGGTTGGAGTAATAAGTGGATAGGAAAATTGCAAGAAGATATGGAAGCCTCAAACTCAGATTTTGGTATAATATTTACAAGAACCACGCCAAAAGACTTTCCAAAAGATGCTAAATTCACGCACAAAGGTAATATTTTTATATGTAGATATGATTATGATGCCCTTAGCAATTTAGCCCAAACTCAAAGATGGCTAAAGACTCAGTTAAGTAAAGAAAGAAAATCAGGTACAGAAAATGAGTTATCAGCTTTAAAATTTTGGGAAAGTCCGAAAGTTAAAAATCCAATGTTTAAAGCAATAGAGGATCGATCTGATACAAGAAAACAATTGGAATTAGCAAAAAAGAATATAGATAATGCAATTGAAAAAATAGATACCATGGGAACAAATCTTGACAAAATTTTTACTGAGATCGAAAAAATTGGATTATCAGCTTTTTTAGATAAGAAAAAAGAAACTGATTAGAATTGGATGATGGATTGAATGAAAGAATTAGTTAATAAGAAAAAGAAGAAATGAAAGAATTAGTTTTAAATGAATTAAAGGTTTATGCTAAAGAGACTAGCAGTAAATCATTACAAAAAGTTAGAAGCTCATATAAAAAACTAGGTTTACATGGTTTTGCAGATGATTTTTATTCAAAAAAATCAAAACATCCTTTAAGTGAATGTAGCGAATACTATCTTGGTGATAAAGATTTTATAACTAAAGCTATCAAATTAGATCCTAACCCAATCAAATTTGCCTCAACAAAACTTAGACAAGATAAACAGATTGCAAAATTAATACTTAAAAAAGATAAAAAACTTGCAAATAAATACATATTTAAAAAGACATTAAATGAAATAGGTTAGTGTGGGGTGATGAATAAAAAAGAAGCATTAAAAAAAGTAGGATTATATTCAACAAGAAATTCTTGTCATAACTATTACATAGTTGTGTTGAAACAATAAGCAATAATATGGATAAGGATTTTTTAATTAAGAATATTTTAGTTTAAACTTAATCGGATAATTTTGATATTCATCTTCGCATCCTTCCAT
>JAQBUY010000094.1 GCA_027623775.1 Pseudomonadota bacterium | reverse complement strand
AAAAAAAGGGTTTATACAAAAAATTGAATTAATGCTTTATAAAAATACGCTTGTTTATGTTTTTGTATTAATTCTATTTGCAATTCTATTTAGCTTAATGTCTAATTACACTTTGAAAAAAAAATGAAAAAAAATATAACTAAAATAAATTATTTTGTTGTAATAGACAACAGTGAAGAAATGTGGAAAGCCGTTGAATTCTGCATGATAAGAGCTAAAGCAATGAAAGCTCAAATAACTACAATTAGTTTTGCTGAATCAATTTCTGATCAAATTATGTTAGTTAATTCTGCTGAAAACATCATTAATCAAGATCAGATTAAAGGTGAAAAAGAAAAACATGCGAAAGTTCATTCTTACTTATTGGAAAAATCTAAAATAAAAGCAAATTCTAAAATATTTATGTCAGATGATTTGGATGGCTTTATCGAATACCTAAATGATTTTTCTTCAAACTCGACTATTGTATTAGCAAGTAGTACTGAAATTGGCAAACCCGGACCACTAATAGATAAATTAGTCTACGAAAAATCAAATTCTTTAAAGTGTCCTTTAGTGATTATTTCAGGCAATCTTTCAGTTAAAGAACTATTAGGTATTGCCTAATAAAAAATTTCTAGACTCTAAAATTTGCGCTGTATGCAAGAGACCATTTAACTGGAGAAAAAAATGGGAAAAAGTATGGAAAGATGTTAAATATTGTTCTATTAAATGCAAAAAAACAAAAAAATAGCACAAATACTTTTAGATATAGGATGTGTAAATATTAATTTTAAAAAACCCTTTACTCTCACATCCGGAAAATTAAGTCCTGTATATGTAGATTGTAGAAAAATGATATCCTTTCCCAAAGAAAGAGAAATCATCATCAATGAAATGATTAAACAAATTAAAAATAAATATAATAAAAATATTTATGTAGCAGGAGGTGAAACAGCAGGAATCCCTTATGCAGCTCTTATTTCACAAAAAATTAAAGAACCAATGATTTACATTAGAAAACAACCTAAAGGTTTTGGTAAAGGTAAATTAATTGAAGGTGAATTTAAAAAAAATTGTCAATCTATTCTTATTGAAGATATGGCAACTGACGCAGGCAGCAAACTTCATTTTGTAAAAGCATTGAGAGCTAATAAATTAATTATTAAGGATATATTTGTAGCATTTTATTATGGCATTTATAAAAGTGCTGACTTAAACTTAAAAAAAATGAAAGTAAATTTAAACTACTTAGCTACTTGGCATGATATTATCTCAGTTAGTCATGACTATCTTTCAAAAAAAGATCAAAAAAAACTAGAAGATTATATTTTAAATATATCTTAAATGAGAAGAGTTATATCAATTGTTTCAGGAGGATTTGACCCCATACACCCAGGTCATATAATGATGATGGAGGAATGTAAAAAATTTTCAGATTATCTAATAGTGGGCGTAAATTCAAATATCTGGCTAAAAAGAAAAAAAGGAAATTTTTTTATGGACATTAAGCACAGACTTTATGTTATTTCTAGACTTAAGGTAGTTGATGAAACGATGGAATTTAATGACGATGATGAATCTGCTTCAGATCTTTTAAAAAAAGTTTTTAATAAATATAAGAATGAAAAAATTATTTTTGCTAATGGAGGGGATAGGTCAGATCCTTCCAAGATAAGAGAGCTAAAAGTTGCTGATGAGTTAGGTATTGAATTAAAATTTGGAATTGGCGGCAATCACAAAGAGTCTTCGAGTTCTGATTTACTAGGAAGATGGAAAAAATTTATTCTAGAAAATAATTAAGGATATAATTTTTGACTAATCCAAGTATGATTTTCTTGTTTTTCAAATACTAAACGATCATGAATTCTATGCGGCATATCTTGCCAAAATTCTATTTTATTTGGTGAGACTAAAAAACCAGTCCAATGAGCAGGCCTTGGAACGTTATTCTTATCTGGAAATTTTTTTTTAAATTCCTCTATAGATTTTTCAAGATCGGTTCTTGATTCCAATAAAGAAGATTGTTTTGAAGACCAGGCTCCAATTCTACTTATATAACCTCTTGAGTTAAAATAATCATCTGCGGTCGAATCTTCTACTTTATTCACAGTCCCCTCAATACGAATTTGTCTTTGAAGAGATTTCCAATGGAAACATAAAGCAACATTGTCGTTAAAGGAAATTTGTAAACCCTTATTACTATTAGTGTTGGTATAAAAAATAAAACCTTTATCTGAATGTCCTTTAAGTAAAACCATCCTAGAATGAGGTTTATTATCTTCACTTATTGTTGCTAAATTCATAGCATTAGGATCATTTAGTTCTTTTAATTGAGCTAAATTAAACCATTCATCAAAAAGCAAAAAAGGTTCTTTATTTTTATCTAACATTTTAATAATTCTTAATAATAATATAATATACAGTCAATTTAATAAAATGGATTTAAAAAATAAAAAAGGTTTAATAATGGGCGTTGCCAATGACAAATCTATTGCTTGGGGAATTGCGCAAAAATGTGCAAAATATGGTGCGGACTTAGCATTTACTTATCAAAATGAAATGCTTTTAAAAAGAATTGAACCTTTAGCTAAAAGTATTGGATTCGATACTCTTATTCATTGTGAAGTAGATCAGGATGGATCTATTAAAAAAGCTTTTAAAGAAATTGAAGAAAAATGGGGTCGATTAGATTTTTTTGTTCACGCCGTAGCTTTTGCTGATAAAAATGAATTAAGAGGAAAATATGTCATGACCTCAAAAGAAAATTTTTTAAATTCTTTAAATATATCTTGTTACTCATTTACTGAGTCTTGTAAGTATTGCTATGATTTAATGGATGAAGGTGGCAGTATATTAACACTAACTTATTATGGGGCAGAACAAGTTATGCCCCATTACAACGTCATGGGTATTGCCAAATCTGCTCTTGAAGCTTCTGTTAAATATTTAGCGGTAGATATGGGAGATAAAGAAATAAGAGTTAATGCTATTTCAGCGGGACCTATAAAGACACTTGCGGCTTCAGGTATCGGAGATTTTAGATTTATATTAAAATGGAATGAATTAAATTCACCTTTAAAGAGAAATGTATCTCAAGAAGAAGTTGGTAATACAGGAGTTTATCTTTTAAGTGATTTATCATCTGGCGTGACTGGTGAAATTCATCATGTAGATTGTGGGTATCATACAGTAGGAATGGTTGCTGTAGATGAAGCTAAAAATGTTGCAAAATTATTAGAGGAATTTTCGAGTAAAGATTAATAATAAGAAATGTCACATAACACTTTTGGAAATTTATTAAAATTTACTACATGGGGAGAAAGTCATGGTGAGGCTATAGGATGTATCGTTGATGGATTTCCCTCAAATATTAAAATAGATCTTAATTATATTCAAAATAAACTTAATTTAAGAAAACCCGGTCAATCAAAATTTACAACTCAAAGAAAAGAAGATGATGAAATCAAAATATTATCTGGGGTTTTTGAAGGGAAATCTACAGGTGCTCCAATTTCATTTATTATTTTTAATAAAGATCAAAGAAGTAAAGATTATGGTGATATAAAAAATAAATTTAGACCTGGACATGCGGATTATACCTATTGGAGTAAATATAAAAACTATGATTATAGAGGAGGTGGAAGATCTAGTGCAAGAGAAACAGCTATGAGAGTTGCTGCTGGTGCTTTATCTGAAATTCTAATTAAAAATACAGAGTATAAAAAAATTAAAATAGATAGTGCTGTTATACAAATTGGTTCAGAAAAAGTTGATAGTTTAAAATGGGACACTAAATTAATTAATCAAAATCCATTTTTTGCTCCCAATAAAAAAATTATTCCTATTTGGGAAAAAGCAATTTTAGATCATAGAAAAAAAGGATCTTCTTTGGGAGCTATAATTGAAGTTCGTGTGAGCAATATGCCTGTAAATATTGGTGAACCAATTTATCAAAAATTAGATAGTGAATTATCTAAAGCAATTATGTCTATAAATGCTGTAAAAGGAATTGAGTTCGGTGCTGGATTTAATATTGTAGAACAAGATGGTTTAACTTCGTCAGACCCTATGCAAATAAATAAAAAAAAAATTAATTTCTTATCAAATAATTCGGGTGGTATTTTAGGCGGTATTTCTTCAGGCCAAGATATTGTATTTAGATATGTAGTAAAACCTACAAGTTCTGTTTTAAGTCTAAAGCAGACAATATCAAAAGATAAAAAAAACACGACTATATCAACCAAAGGCAGACATGATCCTTGTGTTGGAATTAGAGCAGTACCTGTAGGTATAGCAATGACAGCTTTTGTATTAGCTGATCTTATTATGATTAATCACTCTAAGAAAATTTAATTAAAATAATTTTTTTACTATTTTTTTATAAATACTATTACTGTCTAAATTAGCCATCTTATATTGATCTGGAATATCTGACTGTTCTATAAATTGATCAGGCATAAAGCAATTAACAATTAATGGGGTTTTTTTTAGTTCAATAAAGAAATGATTAACTTGAGCTGAAAATCCACCGATTGA
>JAQBUY010000093.1 GCA_027623775.1 Pseudomonadota bacterium | reverse complement strand
ATAATAAAAATAAAATAAAAATAATTGATTTAGTGAATGAAATAAATGTCAATATTAATTAAAAAAAATATAGAAGAACTTATAAAAAAAAAAATTATTTTAATTACTAGTAGCTTTAATAAGAGTCAAATTCAACCTGCTTCATTAGATTTAACTCTAAGTTCTAATTGCTATAGAATAAAAGCATCATTTATTCCTAATAATAAAAAAGTTTCTCAATTAATTGAATCTTTAGCTCTTAGTAAGATTAATTTGAATAATGAAAACCTTCTTGAAAAAAATTGTATATATCTGTGTGAACTTAATGAACATTTAAACCTTAATAATGCTTATTCAGCAAAATCAAATCCTAAGAGCACAACTGGAAGATTGGATATTTTTACAAGACTGATAACAGATTATGGTAAGGAGTATGATGTTGTTGATAGGGGATATAATGGTAAACTTTATTTAGAAATTATACCTCAATCTTTTAGTATAATAGTTAAAAAAGGACTTTCATTAAATCAAATAAGATTTTATAAGGATCATCTAATAATTAATTCTTTTATTAAATCTCAAGATATTTCAATATATATAAAAAAGAATGAGATATGTGCATACAAGGCTATAAAAAATACAAGTGCTATTAATCTAAATAAATTAAATCATTATAAAATTAATGATTTTTGGGAAACAATTATTCCTAAAAATAATAATTTTATTATAGAAAAAGATGAATTTTATATATTGAGATCTTTAGAAAATATTAAAATTAAAGACACTATCGCTGCTGAACTTGAACCTTTTGGAGATAATTTTGGTAATTTTAGAGTTCACTATGCTGGTTTTTTTGATCCTGGGTTTGGAAATAACAAATTAGGAACTCCTGCAGTATTTGAATTAAGAGCTTATGATACACCATTTTACGTAGAAAATAAACAAAAAGTTGCTCGTTTAAATTTTTATAAATTAATTGAAAAAAGCATCAATACATATGGTAAAAAAATAAAATCTAATTATCATAATCAAAAATTAAAGCTAGCTAAGCAATTTAAAAATGTTAAATAAAATTTTAGTTATAAATGGACCCAATCTCGAAATTTTAGGTAAAAGGGAAACTGATATTTATGGAAATATTACATTAGATGAAATTAATTCTAATTTGAAATCTATAGCAGATAAACAAAAAGCAGATATTAGTTTTTATCAGTCTAATATTGAAGGTGAATTAATTAATATTATAAACACCAAAGGTAAAGACTTTAATGCACTGATTATAAATCCTGCGGCTTATACCCATACATCACTAGCCCTATATGACTCTTTAAATAATTTATCAATTTTAAAAATTGAAGTACACATATATAATATTTATAAAAGGGAAGAATTTAGAAAAAAATCATTGACTGCTGCTGCTTGTGATTGTGTTATTTCTGGTTTTGGTGTACAAGGTTATGAAATAGCTTTAGAATATATTCTGAATAAAAATGATTGATAAAAAATTAGAAAATAGTCTTAATTTATTAATTAAGGTATTAAAAAAAGAAAAGCTAACTTCTATTAAGATATCAAATAAATCTAATACAATTGAAGTTTCCAATCAATCTAGCTCAGCTAATACATTTCATGTAAATGAAAATACAAAAAAAAATGAAATAAAGGAACAACCATTAGATACGGCATTATTAGAAACATTAAATTCTCCTATGGTTGGAATAGTGTATTTATATCCTAAGCCCGGATCTTCTTCTTTTATTAAAAAAGGTCAAAAAATTAAAAAAGGAACTACCATTTGTTTAATTGAGGCAATGAAAACTTTTAACGAAATTAAAGCTGAAAAAGACGGTATTGTTTCAAATATTTTGGTTAAAAATTCTGAGGCCGTTGAATTCGGTCAACCATTAATTGAACTAAAATAATTTTGTTTAAGAAAATCTTAATAGCTAATAGAGGTGAGATAGCAGTTCGTATCATAAGAGCATGTAAAGAATTAGGAGTTAAAACGGTAGCTGTTCACTCGGATGTTGATTCAGATGCTATGCATGTAAAACTAGCAGATGAAAGTATATGTATTGGAGGCTCTAATGCTGCATCAAGTTATTTAAACATACCCAGCATACTAAGTGCAATTAATATTACAGAGGCAGAAGCAGTACATCCAGGATATGGATTTTTAAGTGAAAGCGAAAAATTTGCAGAAATTTTATCTAAATATAATATAAAATTTATTGGACCTTCTTCTAAATCTATTCTTCAATTAGGTAATAAAAATAATGCGTTAAGGCTAGCTAAAAAATATAAAATTCCAATACTTGGTTCTGGCGAAGACGGAACAATAAAAAATATAAAAGAAGCAAAAGAATTTGCTAAAAAATTTAGTTATCCAATAGTTATAAAGGCATCTTATGGTGGTGGTGGAAAAGGTATGAGAGTTTTTTATAGTGATGATGAAATAGAAAAACATTTTTATAATTTAAAAATCGAAGCAAAAAATTATTTTAGTAATGATTCGCTATATGGTGAGAAATTTTTATCAAATGCAAAACATATTGAGTTTCAAATTGTGGCCGATCCTAAAAAAAATATTATTAATATATTAGGTCAAAGAGACTGTTCGATTCAAAGGAAAAACCAAAAATTAATAGAGGAAATACCTTCTAACTATGTAAAAATTAAGGAAATTAATAAGATAATTGAAAGTATTAAAGTTATGTTAATAGAGACTAAGTATGAAGGTCTTGGTACATTGGAATTTTTATATCAAGATAATAAGGTTTTTTTTATAGAAATGAACACAAGATTACAAGTGGAACATCCCGTTACAGAAGAAGCTTTTAATTGCGATTTAGTAAAAAAACAAATTAGAATTGCCTCAGGAGACAAAATTAATACAGACGATAAACAGCTAATGCATTCGATAGAATGTAGAATAAATGCAGAAAATTCAAAAAGTTTTACGCCGAGTCCTGGTAAAATTAATTATTTAAATATTCCTGGAGGAAGAGGAGTTAGAGTTGATACGGCTATATATACAAACTATATAGTTAGTCCTCATTATGATAGTTTAATTTTAAAGTTAATATGCAAAGCTCCTAAGAGAGAAGAGGCAATTAAAATAATGATAAGATCATTAAATGAACTTATCATTGAAGGCATAGATACAAATATAGATTTACACAAATGGATTTTAAATCAAAAAGAATTCTTAAATGGTAGTTATAGTACTAATTGGCTTGAAAAAAATATTTCTAAATTTTAATTAACACAGTTAACTAATCTTATTTCGTAAATCTTATCTGAATATTTATTTAACTCCTCAGTTTTAGAAAAAAACCATCCGGTAAATTCAGAATTATCTAAAGTATTCGTAATTTTTATTAAGGCTATCTGATCAATATATTTTTCAAAATTATGAAACTTACATGAAATAATATTAAAATTTAAACTCCTAAAAATGGAATTATTAGAAATAAATAAATTATATTTTGTTGAAGAAGATTTATCTAGAATAATTAAATTAGCTGATTTTATATGATCATCAGAAAGTAATTTAGCATTAGAACTAATTAGTAAAAATGATATCAGAAATAATATTTTCAAGAGATATAGCATCAATATTGTTGTTTGTAGTTTCATTTTCATCGAATATAATTTGAGAAGAACCTGTAATGATATTTATATAAGAACCTCCTATTAAACCATCTGAAGATATTTGGAATTTACTATCTATAGGAATATTATATTTTTTGTAAAATTGTAAGACAACATTTGCAATAAAATCCTCATAATCAAGAGATATATTAAAAACCTCCCCTACTTTCACACCATTAATTTTTACATCATTACCAACTACTAAATTACCAACATTATTAAAATTAGAATTAAGTAAAAAAGAAATATTTTTTTCTTTATTTTCATTAAATTTAGTAAATAAATTAAAAAAAATTAACGCACTTATGACAACAATAAATAATCCTAAAATTATTTCTATATTAATTTTTTTCATTTAATTTAATTTGTAACATCCTTGCAAGATAATCTACGGTATATGAGTCGCTTGTATAAGCAAATATAATATTTCCATTGTTAAAATAATCATCATAACCAGGTATAATGGAAAAATACTTCCTACCAAAAATACCATTGGTTTCAATTTTCAATATTGAATCAGAGGGAATTTTAATTTTGTCAATAATTACACCTTCAACCAAAACTTTACTATCTTCTAATAAGGAAATGCTATTTACATGACCTATATCTAGTCCTGCTAGTAAAATTTTAGATTCGAGACTAATGCCATCAATGGAATTAAAAGTAGCTTGAAAATTATAATGATGATTATAATTTGTTTTTTTTATTGAATAAAAAATAAAAGTAGTAAAAAAAATTATAATAAAGAAAGCAGCTATAAATAATTTTTTATTATTTATAACATCAATTTCTTCAACTACTTTGGTTGCCAAGCGGTATATCCTTGAGAGTTAACTTTATTTTTTATTTTATGTTTAGCTACTCTTCTTTTAACTAAACTCTTAGTTCTTTCTATATCTTTATCAAA
>JAQBUY010000006.1 GCA_027623775.1 Pseudomonadota bacterium | reverse complement strand
GTTTATTTTTAATGAGGTAATTACATAATTTATATAAAATGAGAAAATTTGAATCTATTTTTAAAAACTCTAAATTAATTATAGGTATGGTTCACTTACCACCTTTACCGGGATCTGCACATTACGATAGATCTAAAGGAATGGATTATATTCTAGATGTGGCTCATGAAGACCTAATTAATTTACAAAATAATGGCATTGACTCCGTAATGTTTGGTAACGAAGGTGATAGACCTTATCTACTGAAAGCATCTAATGAAACATTTAGTGCAATGTCCTATGTAATAGGCCAGTTGAAAAAAGAAATTAAAATACCATTTGGTATAAATTATTTATGGGACCCTGTAGCAACAGTTTCTTTAGCATGTGTGGCAGAAGCTGATTTTGCAAGAGAAGTTTTCACTGGTGTCTATGATTCAGATATGGGTTTATGGGAGCCAAAAGCAGCTGAAGCTTTAAAACTTCGATCTGACTTAGGTAATAAAAAACTTAAGTTATTATTTAATATTAACGCTGAATTTGCAGCCCCATTAGGAAATAGAGATATAAGTCAAAAAGCAAAAAGTGCTGTATTTTCTTCAACTGCTGATGCTATTTGTGTTTCAGGTCCAATTACAGGAGAAAGTGTTGATATAAGTAATTTAATATTAGCTAAAGAAGCAGTTAAAGACCTAGTGCCAGTTTTTGCAAATACAGGAGTTAAATTTGAAACATTAGATGAAATACTTAAAGTAGCTGATGGTTGTGTTGTTGGAACATCTTTAAAATATAAAGGTAATACGTGGAATCAAGTAGATGGAGAAAGAGTTAGAAAATTTATGGATAAAGTTAATGATATTCGTAATAAATGACATGTACAATTGGTGTTGATATTGGTACGACGTCAACAATTGGAATAATTCTAAATACAAAGAATAACAAAGTAATTTATAAAACCACTCGTCCCACTAAGTTAATTTCAAAAAAAACAGGATGGGCGGAAGAAGACCCATCTCAATGGGAAAAGAATACTATTTCTATTTTAAAAGAAATTGGGAGATATGCCCAAATAAAAAAAATCTCAATTAAATCATTAGGTGTTACGGGCATGTTGCCTGCTTTAATTATTTTAGATAAAAAATTTAAACCATTACGTTTCAGTATTCAGCAAAGTGATTCACGTACAGAAAAAGAAATCAAAAAAATTTTTCCCACCGACTTTAAAAAGCAAGAATTCACAAAAATAACTAAATGTGGAGTGAATCAACAATTGATTGCACCTAAGTTATTATGGATAGCAACTAATGAACCTAAAAATTTTAAAAAAATTCATATGGTTATGGGCTCATATGATTACATTAATTTTATTTTAACTGGTGTTTTTTCAATAGAACATAATTGGGCATTAGAATCAGGATTAATGGATTTTAAAAAAAAAAAATTTACTAATTACTTATTAAAATTGGGAAAAATAAAAAAAGAATGGATGCCGCCAATTAACCACTCAGAGAAAATAATAGGAAAAATCAAAAAACAAATTATACAAAAAACTAAATTGCCAAAAGATATTTCTGTAATAGCAGGGTGTGCAGACCATATAGTTTCAGCTTTTATGGCGGGCGTTGTTGAGGCTGGTGATGTTTTATTAAAGTTTGGAGGAGCGGGAGATATAATGATATCCTCCAAAAAGCCTTTTAAAGATACTAGGCTTTTTAATGATTTTCATATTATACCTGGCTTATATATGCCAAACGGGTGCATGGCTACATCAGGGTCAATGTTAAATTGGTTTATTGATTTGGTACAACTAGATACAAAAAAAATAATTAGCCATAAATTACTTGATAAGAAAATCACCAAGAGAAAGTCTCTAAAAACCACTTGTACAATTCTTCCATACTTTTTAGGAGAAAAAACACCTATTCATGACATTCATGCCAAAGGAACAATAGTTGGATTAACTCTGAATCATTCTATTGAAGACTTATGGATAGCTTTTCTTGAATCAGTATGTTTTGCATTTTATCATCACATTGATGTCATCAAAGAAAATAATATCATTGTTAAAAATTTTTTTGCATCAGATGGAGGTTCAAAAAGTCAAGTATGGATGCAGATAATGTCTAATCTTTTACAGAAGCCTCTTAAGATTATCGTAGGTCATCATGGGTCGTCACATGGAGCAGCTTTTCTTGCAGCTAAGGCGGTTAATCTTTATAGCGATTACTCACAGGCACAAAAATTTAATTCTCATTATTTGTTAGTCAGGCCTCAAAAAAAATATAAAGATTATTATAAGAATAAATACAGCATCTATCGTGAAATATATTTATCATTAAGTAATCTCTACCCTAGATTTAATAAGATAGATTTATAAATTATTAAAAGATTGATTAATCCAACTTTCAAACTCTTCTATAGTTTCTAGTGTTGGGGTAAATAATTTTCTGCGGTGATCTTTTCCATCAATACTTTTTGTTATATAAAGTCTATCAAGAGCTGAAGCAATGATATTTTTTACTGTCTGTCTTGAACAATATTTAGGACAAACCACGTTAATTAAAGATTCAACACAAATTGGATTTTTATTATAATGAGAATCCATGATAAGCAAATATAAGTAATATGATTCTGGAGAGTTTCTAAAAAAAGATTGAGATCCTTTTGAGTTATGAAAATTATTAAATTCTGTTATGAGATAATTGATTTTTAGTGTTGGTGTAGCATAGTGCATATAATATTCCTCCATCTCCCCTTAATTAAAACTAATTATAATAGATAAATGATCTTCATACAATATATCTATATTAAATAGCTATTAGTATGAAATTCATACTAAAAATATGAATAATAAGCTTATAAATATTCAAATATTAAGATTTTATTAATACTAAATAGCTCATTAACAATATTGTTATCCACATAATTATTGAAAAGTAATTAACTACAGGATTAATCCAAGAAAATAGAATAAGCAGAGAACTAACGATTGTTTGAAAAATGATAATAGAGAAGAAATATATTCGAGCTGTATTTTTATCCAATAGAAAATTTCAAAATTATGAGACAAATCAATAAACAAAAAATCAAAAGAGCCATCATTTGAATATCATCCTTTTTAACTTTCAATTAATATCTTCCATTACAGTGATCGAGGGCGCTGTTCAGGGCATCACTTAATCCATCAACATTCCATTCAAATTCTGTTAGGTCCATATTGAAAGAAACTGCATTAGTTTGATAAAATCTAAAATCTATGACCCCGTTAGGCGCTAAAAAATCCTCAATTTGATTGAAATGGTTTTTATAAAAATGAGTTAGTTCAATCCTGACATATCCTTGAGTTTTAATGATGCCTGCATATTTATCTAGGAATTTTTGACCAGCAATTTCCCAATCGATAGAAGAATTATTGAGTTTTTTTAAATCGTGTGAGTTAAAAGTAGAATTAGAATAAACAAGACTCGCATCACATTGATCTTCAGGATCAACGATAAACATGAATAATCCGTTTTCTGTATTGGTGGGATAAACAATGTCCACACTGTTTTTACTAGATTCCAGATGTATCCAATGGCCATATAAGATTTCATCTGTGCGGGCTTGAGCTACACTCGTACAACTAATTAAAAAAATTCCTATGAGAGTACGAGTGAATAATTTCAAAATATTTATAATTTTTCTTCTACCTCTAAAATGGATTGAAGGGGTGCGTCTTGATGAGACGTCCCTTTATTAGTAATCAAAAACATCCCTATTCCCATAATTATTAAAGTAATTAGGAGGCGTATTAAGTTCGATTTAGTCATCATAGATCCTTTCTTGGTTTAACAATTTTTCTAAAATTTTTCATAGTGAAATTTTCAGGAAATTGAAGATTTAAAAAATTTGCATACTGACGTGCAAAAAAATAATTTAAAGGATATTGAATAAAATCAATATTTCCCTTTTCAAGTATTTGAACAGTTCTTGTTGAAAACTTTAATTTTTCAACGACTTCTGTTATTTCTATATTAAGCTCTGATCTTTTCTTACCTAAATGAATTAAAAAATCCGATATTTCTTCTTTTAAGAAATAATTCTTTTTTTGATCTTCTTTTGAGTAATCAGGTGAAAATCCTGAAAAAATAGAAATTTTAGACATACGTAAATATCTTATAAAATTCCTTTTCTTATTAGTCTAATTGCTCATAAAATTTGGACATAAACTTAAAGCTTTGCTTGTTACTAAAATAAGTTTTATTGTTATGTTTAAAGAATGACAAAAACCAAAACTATTATTACGATAGAACACACTCTCAAAGAAATCTTACATAAATTAAGCGAAGACGATATTAAAAGCATTACTGGAAAATCTAAATCTTATATTTATAAATGTGCTAATTCAGACGATAAAGACCGTAACATTCACTTTAAACACGTTTTAGATCTAGAAAAATCTATGTTGAAGTACCACGGTAAGACTCCCTTTTCTAACCTCTTAAAAGATTATATTTCTGTTGAAGAGAAGGAAGTATCTCCAGTACAAAATATTTTACATGAGGTGATGTCTATTGGAGGTCGAATGGGAGATCTCATGGATTCTATTAATGAATCAACGGATGAGAAAAGTTCTGGTGGTACAAAAATCGTTCCTCATGAAAAAGAAAAAATTTATGATGAAATACAAAAACTTGATGAGCAATTAGTCAAAATTAAATCTATTTTAAAAGTTATATGAAATAATGATTAAGGTAATATTTATTCTTCTTT
The DNA here is from genome assembly GCA_027623775.1 of Pseudomonadota bacterium. Taxonomy (GTDB): domain Bacteria; phylum Pseudomonadota; class Alphaproteobacteria; order HIMB59; family HIMB59; genus HIMB59. Next base: position 23,521 of record JAQBUY010000006.1, on the reverse strand, counting down.
ATTTATTACCTACTTACTTACACGCCAATGAGGTATGTGACAAAATCTTAAAAAGTATTTCACGAGAAGAATCATCGCTGAAGGTACTTCGTGCTTTTAATCCAGGAGCAGCGCCCTCTCTAGATATTCCTACAATAGATGTTAACTTAGACCTGAATGATATAAGCATCTCTAATCAAAGCAGTTATACTGATTTAGGGATTCATATGACGACATCTTGGGATAGGCCTATATGGATAAATAACTTTATAACGAGGGTTTTATTGAATGAATGGTTTATCCAAAACCCCAATCCTCCAGAAATCCTAAAAAACAAATATAATCCTGAATATGGAAACTGGATTAATCAAAAAAATAAAGCTATGGCAAAATACGACATTAATTGTTCTTTTGAGAGAAATTCTGAAGTTGAGAAATTATTAGATAAAATATGGTCCCCTGAAGCTTATTCAGATGATATTGGTTCTCATTTAGAAATTAAAAACTATAAAAAACTTCACATCACCAATGACACTAATTATGATTATAACTTTTCCCTATCGTCCGATGTTAAATTTCAAGTTAAAAATAAAGTAAGCTTTTCTGATTTTCCATTTGATACTATTTCAGTGATAGCTGATTTGAATTTTAATAAAGTAAATTTAAAGCCTGCTCTTTATATTCAAAAAAAAGCTATCGATAAAGCCAATACTCTTCTGAGTCATCAATGGGATGTGATTTGGCATAATCTGTTTTTAGATAATACTGATAACAAAAACAATAAAAAATTAATTTATAAATTTAATTTAAAAAGAGAATCTTTTTACTATGTAGGAAAAATTATTTTACCTATCATTTTAATTATATGTCTTTCTTTTGCGAATTTTTTTATTAAGCCAAAGGAAATAGAAGCTAAGTTAAATTTAACCGTAGGTTCCCTACTCTCCTTAATTGCCTATAATTTTGTTTTTGGGGAGGATATTCCTAAATTAAATTATCTCACTACTTTAGATCTAATTATTTTAATTTCTTATTTCTTCGCTTTCATATCGACTGCTTTTGCGATCACAACTTCATACTTACATGAAAGAGGCAATATCATTGAAGGTTTTCACCCTTGGGATAAACACTTAAGATATATGCTTCCCATGAGTTACTTCTTAATATTATTCATCATACTCAAATGGCCAATGATGTCTAAAATTTTTTAATCATTACCCAATAATTTTATAATCTTTCCTCTACTTTTAAATGATGAAGAGATTTTTACTATTTTTTGCTTCCTTCCTTTCATCCTCCAGCCAAGTCATTAGTCAGAAGTTTTATGTATTCCTTTACTTTTTGAAGAGTGGCCTGGCGATATGTAGAGATCTCTTCAGTCGTTTTATCCTCACTTATTGTTTATCTAGATTAAGGGGTATTTGCCCCTTAATCGCTAATCAAGTTTCATCTTCTTTAGTCATATTAGCTTTAGTTACCCCCTTTCTATTGTTCCATACGGCTAAGGCTGGTGAATTTAAGGATTTAGAAAAATTCCATAATTGGGAAATAGAGCAATACAATGAGGATTCCATCGTCATCTCAACTTACGGAGAAATTATTTATGGGGATACATTATTTTTTCGGATTGTAAAAAAAGATTGTAATTCCATTGAGCAACTATTTACCATCTACACTACTTCCAACCATGAAAAAATTAACACTTTAAAAAATAAAATTCTCTCCATCACAGACAATGGTGTTCAGCAGAATGCGAGAGTCATCTATGTCAAGCCTGCCATGTCTGGTCACATCATCACTTTTAATATGGGGAGCTTTCAAAAAGAAGAAATTATTCGCTACTACACAACTTATCAAAGATTTCAAATGAGTATTCTTGATATTCATCAGTTAGAAGATGTCGGATCTTTTAAGGCAAAAGATTTTTTTGATATTCCTGTAAATTTTTGGAATACCCCTTATATCGATGATGCCTTAACCATCGGTCAGGCTTACTGCAAACAACTAGGCAACAATTTACACGCACACTATGAAAGGATTTAAATTATGACATTTGTGCTTTTTCTCGTTACGACACTTTTATTTGCAGCAGCAGATCCCATACAATTACCTGGTGTTTCATTTGGAAAAAAATGTATTGATACTCCGACCACTTATGCCTGGTCTTATGTATGGGTCCATGAACTCAATAAACCTTTAACAGCGACTAAGGAGCAATGCTTACCTCAAAAAAATGGCATTGACGTCAAACCTAAATGAACAAAAAGAAAAACTTATTAGTCTCGATGGATATTTTTTTAAAAAGAATTAATTATACCTGTCCCATTAAAAGTTTTGTGATCAGCCCCCTAGATATTTATGATTGTGGATGTGGGGTTAAGCATTCTATTAGTTGTAATGGGGGCCACATCATTAAACAAACCAATCTCTATGAATACGTCATTAGTTGTTCTAAGGGGTATCTCACGCTGCTTACATACAGTTTTACTGAGCATGATCTCGTGTCGATTATGGCCATTAAAATTCAACAACCATCCAATGCTGCTGTCTATGGTAGAGTCCAAAAATCAGACTAACTCAAAGGAAACAGGTTCGATTCCTGTCAGCGGCACCAGAATTATTTATAAATTTAAATCTTTATGAATTTTTAATAATTTATCAGACAGCTGAATAACATCTTCTTCTAATGTGTCTTTACTAAAACTAATTCTGACAGAACTTTTTAGTTTTTCGTGAGAGAGATCCAGGGATTTAAGAACATGAGAGTAGTCAAATTCACCTGCACTACAGGCAGATCCGGTTGAAATAAAAAATTCTGGCATATTAAACATACGAGTCTTAATAATATTAAAGCGCTCCATTGAATAATCACTTTAGATTAGCATTAACTAAAAGAATATGTTTTGTCGATTTTTGTTTTTTATGGTTAAGGAATACTTCATTGCCAAGGGTGTACTTCTAGCTAACTTTGCTATCTCATTACAAATGGATTTTTCATTGGATCATCTGAGATATTAATCCAAGTCGTCTTAGTTCTTGTGTAATCTAGTATAGATTTTTTTCCAGCTTCTCTAGCATACCCTGATTGATTAAACCCTCCGAAAGGTGCTATTGGAGAGATAGCACGGTAAGTATTTATCCAGCAAATTCCAGCTTTGATCTCTTGAGAAACTCTGTGTGCTCTAGCTAAGTCTTTTGTAAAAAGACCAGATCCTAGAGCATATTTTGAGTCATTCGCGATCTCAATTGCCTGCTCTTCTTTCTCAAATTTGATAACAGAGATAACGGGTCCAAACATCTCAACTTTGAGAGTTTCAATATTGTGGGTAGGGCAATGAATAAGAGTTGGTTCAAAATAATTCCCCTCTCCTTCAATTTTTTTTCCACCAAAAATAATTTCTCCGCCCTGCTCAATTGATTTTTTAATTGTTTTTCAATTATTTCAATTTGCCTTGGTGTGCAAAGAGGTCCTAAATTTGTTTCTTGATTTAAAGGATCTCCCACTTGAATAGATTGTGATTTTTCTTGGATAAGTTTTAGTAAGTCTTTAGCAATACTTTGATGAACGATGACTCGACTGCCTGCTACACATGACTGTCCACTCGCACCAAAGTTTCCTGCTATAATTCCGTTCGCAGCACTCTCAAGATCAGCATCTTCAAAAATAATTAGTTGATAATCATGAAAAAGGTCAAAAACTTTTTGAAAAACTAATGTCTGCAGGAAAAGAATTTAATGTACGACCAGGTTGTCCAAATTTAATTGAAAGAATAGAAAGTGGACTCCTTTCTTATGGTAATGATATTACAATTAAAGATAATGTTTTAGAGTGCCATCTTGACGACTTCGTGTCATTAAGTGATGAAATTGAATATCTAGCAAAAGACTCTTTAAAGGTACTTTCAGCTCAAGGATTAAAAAAATCTCTTATAGGAATAAAGATTTATGCGGATTCTATTTCTGTTCTAGATCATTATCCTATTTTCTATAATGGTGATGAAGTAGGAGAACTAAGATCTGCTGTTTATTCTCCTAATTTTAAATGCTGTTTAGGAATAGCTATGGTAGCTAAATCTCACCAATCAACCATAGGTACACATCAAGTAATTATAAATAACCAAGATTATCAATTAGAATTATCTCCTTTACCTTTTAGCTAATAATCTTATTGCAAAAGAGTTTTAAAGTATTATTCATGCGATAATGTTTAAAACTGTTCTGAATTCCTGGTCTTTATTTTTTGGTTTGTCTTTTATTATGATGGCCAATGGTCTTCAAGGAACTTTAATAGGGATTAATGCGGTTGAGTATGACTTTAATATTATTGCTACCGGTTTAATTTTTACAGGTTATTTTGTTGGATATCTTACAGGCTCTTTAAGTATGCCGAAGTTTATAAGTAGCGTAGGTCATATTAGAGTATTTGCTGCTTTCTCATCTTTAGCATCATTAGCTATTCTTCTTCATTGGTTATTTATTGATGTCTATGCTTGGGCACTTATAAGACTAATCACAGGATTTTCAATGGCGGGCGTTTATGTTGTTTGTGAAAGTTGGTTAAATGATCGTGCTGACAATAGTACGCGCGGTCAACTTTTATCTTTTTATTTTTTAATTTTATATATTTCTCAGGGGGCTGGCTTCTTATTAATTAACACGTCTCCTACTCTTGATGCTAATTTATATATCTTAGCTTCCGTTTTAATCTCTTTAGGACTTGTACCTATTTTAATCACAAAAAAACCAGCTCCAGAATTCACACTTCCAAAACAGATTTCTCTTAAAAAAATATACATAAAGTCACCATTAGCCTTTATTGGCGGTTTTGCCATGGGTCTTATATTTGGAACTACTTTTGGTCTTTTGGCAGTTTTTGCTGCAAAAATTAATCTTACTATTTTTGAAATATCTATTCTTGTATGTGTTAATAATTTTGCAGGAGGTTTAGCTCAGTATCCTTTTGGTTGGCTTTCAGACAGAATGGACAGAAGGCATTTAATAACTATTTTAAATATTGGATCCTTAGTGTCTGTTATTTTAGCTTTTACTTTAGGACAATTTTCTTTTTGGGTTTTAGTTATGTTTATAGGACTTCATGCATCTCTAGCATTTCCTATTTATTCTATTGTGATAGCTCATATGAATGATTTTATGGAAAAAGAAGAAATGGTTTCGGCTAGTGCTGCAATATCAGTGATCAATGGAATAGGATGTTCGTGCGGCCCTCTTCTAGCATCTTTAAGCATGTTAGTTTTTGGACCTTATGGGCTCATAATTTTTTTAATCCTTATTTATGCAACTCTTGTTCCTTTCTGTTTATATAGAATTAAACTTGGGAGAAATATTAAATTTATTGATGAAAATAGACCTACTATTCTTGTTCCTAGTTCCTAGAACGGCCTCTATTATGGGTGTACAAATGGTAACTGAAGAGTCTATAATGAGATCAGAAGATGATGACAGTTGAAGAAAAAATCAAAAATTTAAATATCATCCTTCCAAACATTACAAAACCTTTAGGAAGTTATACACCATGTGTTTTAGTTGATAACTTTGCGTATATTTCTGGGCAAGCCCCTTTAAAAGAAAATGGTTCTTTTGAGACTGGAGTAGTGGGAGAAGATGTCAATATTCATAGTGCTCAAAACCATGCAAGAAAATGTGGTTTATCTATCTTGGCTGCTTTAAAAAATGAAATAGGTTCATTAGATAGAGTTGAACAGGTTGTCAAACTAACAGGATTTGTCTGTAGCAGTTCAAACTTCTACGACCAGCCCAAAGTGATTAATGGGTGCTCTGATTTAATGCTTGAAATATTTGGAAATAAAGGGATTCATGCCAGGTCGGCTGTTGGCGTAACTTCTCTACCATTAGGTATCTCTGTTGAAATTGAAGCTATTTTTAAACTCAAATAATTTGAATTGACTTTAAGAAATTTTTAGAGAAAGATCAAAAATATAAATATTGTGGGTTTAAAGATATGGAAATATCTGTCGAAAATAATCAAGACATTCAGGTCTCCCTCCATGATCAAAAAATTAATTTACATCCCGTATGGCTAAGAGAAAGAATTAAAGGTGAGCAATTTATTGACACCGATTCACATCAAAGACTCTATGAACCTTCTTCAATTCAATTAAATCTAAAAATTAAATTAGCTTCAATTGAAGATAGAATATTGAATGTTGATTTTGATGATGGTATCTCAACTCAATATAATTTAGATGAACTTCTTCTTGAAATTGATAAAGAAAATTTAAAAAAGGACATTTTCCTAAAATGGAATTATTGAGGTTATTGGTAAAACTTTTAAAAATTGATTAAATTATTTAGAGAATGAAAAAAAATATTAATTGGTCTTATTTTCCAAAAACAGATCCACTACCAGAAATATTGAATGATACGATTAGTATTTTTGAAAAAAACCATATTAAAATAGACTCAAGAAAAAATGATACCAATGCTTTAAGATTAAGTAGTGATAAAGTTTTAAAAATTGTTGAACAAGACTTTTTGAACGCTGGATTTCTTGTTGAAACAGGAAAAAAAAAGTCACAAAAAATTAGAGTACCAGTATTATTTGGACATCAAGGTGAAATAGCACAAGCTTTTGAAGTTGACGGTTATCATAAAAATCACAAGATTGTTTTAGAGATTGAAGCGGGTCGTGCCTATTCAAATCATCAGTTTTTAAAAGATATTTTTGAAACTAGTGTGATGGTAGGTGTTGATTACTTAGTTTTAGCTGTAAGAAATATTTATAATAATCAAAAAGATTATGAAATTATAAGAGATTGGCTAGATACATTGTTTATTACACAAAGAATTAAATTTGAGCTGAAGGGAATTCTTTTAATTGGCTATTAATTACCTTCGTTGAGATCTTCGTTGAACTTTTTCACAAAAAAAAACGCCAGAGAGTTTGATTTCTCTGGCGTTTTTAAAACTTTTTGTATGGGTTTTGGAATTACATTTCATTCGATTTGACTTTTGTTCTTTCATCATTTACAAAAATAATATCCGTAATTTAGAAAATACTCTACTTGCTGCGGATTAAAACTAAGACATCTTAAAAGAAAATTTGGCTAATTTTTCAACTCAATAAATGAGTTCTTTAATCATTGATAATATAGAAGTGTTTGCCTGCAAAACAGATGCGCCACAAATTACTTGGGCAAGAGATATGACTCCTATGTTTGAAGCAAACGTGATTGTAAAGATTACAACTGAAGATGGATATGAGGGTGTGGGAGGTGTACTCGTTCCAACAGAACATAGTTATGATCATAGTTTAGCGGAAGCTATGAAAAATTTATTTTCAGAGATTTTTAATAAATCCATTCATGATAGAGAAAAACTAACTGATCATATGTTAACGAGATGTGTGGGATTAAATCCTAATGCGGTCAGCCCAATAGATATAGCGATGTGGGACTGCTTCGCAAAATCACTCAACTTACCTATGTATAAGGTATTAGGAGCAAAAAGAGATTTTATACAGTCCTATGCTTCAACACCTTTGTTTGAAACAATTGCTGAATATACTGACTTTATCAAAGAGCAATTATCTCAAGGTTTTAAAACTGTTAAGTTTCACACTTGGTGCGATATTCAGTTTTATATAAAAATGATTCAAGAAGTCTGTTCGGCAGTTCCTGAAATGAAATACATGATTGATTGTGAACAACGATATAATAAAGAAGATGCTTTAAGATTAGGTCAAAAATTAGATGAGTTAAATTTTGTATGGTTTGAAGCTCCCTTTGTGGATAGTGACTTTGAGAGTTATAAGTGGTTAAAAGATAAAATCAAAACTCCTGTCATCTGTGCTGGCAATTCTATTCTAGACCCTTATTTATTAAAAAAAGCTATAGATGAAAATGTTTATGATCACTTAAGAGTTGATACTACTTATGCTGGAGGTATTACAATCACAAAAAGAATAATGGAGATGGCAGCTAGTCATAATTTTAATGTAGAGCTTCAATCTTGGGCATTTCCATTAGGTCAAGCTGCTAATTTACATATGATGCTTAGTAATGAAAATTGTGACTTTTTTGAACAGGTAGTTCCTTTTGTGGATCATGAGCATGGAGCTAAAAATTTTATAAGAACTGATAATGATGGAAATATCTACCCTACTCAAGATAATGGACTAGGCATTACTCTGAATTGGGACCAAATTCATCAAGATTACTATCTTCACTTAAAGTTCGATAAAAATGGACTATCTCGAAATACTCAATAAGAATAAATATTAAAGATCTAAAAATAAAATTATGGAGTAGGTATTATTGAAAGTATAGAATTTTACAAAAGATTAATTTTCATTTTTTTAATAACATTTTGGATTAATAGCGCAATGACAAAAAATATATTTGATTTTAAAATAAAAGATATTGATGGAAATACTTTAGATCTTTCAAAATTTAAAGGTTCTCCTTTACTATTGATTAATACGGCTTCCCAATGTGGATTTACAGGACAATATCAAAATTTAGCAAGCTTATTTTTAGAATATAAAAATAAAGGTCTGATAATAATTGCCACGCCTTCTAATAGTTTTAATCAGGAACTATCTAGCTCTAAAGAAGTAAAAGAATTTTGTCTTATTAATTATCAGACGACTTTTGTAATTTCAGAAATTATGGAGGTAAAAGGTAAGAATAGGCATCCTGTTTATCAATGGATCAAAGAAGAATATAATAAAACTCCAAAATGGAATTTTTATAAGTATTTATTTAATAGAGATGGGGTATTGGAAGAAAGTTGGTCATCTATCACGAAACCTGATAATCAAAAAATCACTCAAATAATTGATAGTTTAATCTGAAAAAAACCCAGAGTGCCTATAAGCACCCCAGGTAAAAGCAATAATTATTTAAATTCTGGATAAGCTTCACCAGTAAGTTCCGCTTTATCAAGTCCAATGTCTTCTTCTTCTTCTGATACTCTTAAGCCTACTGTGCCTTTAAGTATATAAAAGAATATAGCACTTAACGGCACCACTAGAACTGCTGCAGCAAGCACACCAGTTAGTTGTACGAAGAAGTCTCCTCCGCCGAAGATACCAACGGCAAGTGTTCCCCAAATACCAGCTACTAAGTGAGCAGGAATAGCACCAACAACATCATCAATCTTTAGCTTGTCTAATAATAGAATTGCAAAAGTCGTAAGAGCTCCACCAATACCACCTATTATAATCGAAGTGAAATGATTCTGAAGATCAGGACCTGCTGTAATAGCAACTAAACCAGCAATCGCACCATTTAAAGCAATTGTAAGATCAATTTTTTTGAACATGATTTGAGATAAAATCACAGCTACAACTATACCGCCACAAGCAGCTAAGTTAGTGTTAACTACAACGATAGAAATAGCTAATACATCAGGAACACTACCCATAGCTAATTGAGATCCGCCATTAAATCCAAACCAGCCAAACCAAAGAATAAATGTTCCTAAAGTGGCTAAAGGCATATTAGCGCCAGCAATAGGAGTTACTGATCCGTCAGCTGCATATTTACCTTTTCTAGCACCAAGAATTAAACAGCCAACTAAAGCTGCCCAACCACCTACTGAGTGAACAATAGTTGAGCCAGCAAAATCAGAGAAACCAATTTCTGCTAACCAACCGCCACCCCATGTCCATGCTCCAAAGATAGGATAAATAAGTCCTGTCATAATTACTGTAAAGATTAAAAAAGGCCAAACTTTAATTCTTTCGGCACATGCACCAGAAACAATAGAAACTGCTGTTGCACAGAAAACCATTTGAAAGAACCAATCTGAAGGAGCAGAATAACCTGTGTCTGCAATAGCAGCAACATTATCAGCGCCATCTAGAAGAGCAAGTTCATCAGCTGTAGGATTATAAAATATTCCACCTAATGAGCCAATATAGGAACCTACATCAACATACATAAGAGAATAACCTACAAGATAAAATGATATTCCTGCGATAGAATATAAAGCAATATTCTTTAAAAGAATTGCCGATGTATTCTTCTTTCTCACGAAACCTGCTTCAAGCATGGCAAAACCAAGTGCCATAAACATCACAAGGATTCCTGAGAAAATAAATAAGAAAGTATTAAAAATATATGCCACTTCCGGATCAACAACTGCGTAAGAAACATTACTTACAAAAAGTGCTGATATTAAAAATAATGTAAATTTCATTATGATTTTAGCCTCCTAGCTAATTGCTTCTGCACCACGTTCCCCTGTACGGATGCGTATAATGTCAGAAACTTCTGTTATAAAAATCTTGCCATCGCCAATTTTGCCAGTCTTTACAGCCTCGCTAATTGTTGTAATAACTTTCTCTAAGTCTTTATCGTCCACTAAAACTTCAGCACGAGATTTAGGTAAAAAGTGCACTTCATATTCTGCACCACGGTACATTTCTGTATGTCCTTTTTGACGTCCATATCCTTTAGCTTCTAATATTGTTAGACCTTGGATATCAATACCTGTTAGAGATTTTCTTAAAGCTTCGACTTTGTCTGGCTTAATAATAGCTGTTACTAATTTCATTTTTATCCTCTCTTAATAATAATTAATTTAATTGAAGATTTTTTAGCATCTCGATGTGTAAAAAAATAATGCTAATAGACTTTGATCGTTATGCGTTAAAAGAATAGCTAAAAAGTATTGAAAATATTAGGGATATTAGTTTTTAATTTTATAGCCTTTAACAAACATCAGAATAATTGCACCAATACAAAGAACTAAGATTCCAAATATCACACTAAGACTTAAGAAAATATTAACATCAGATATTCCATAAAAAGACCATCTGAAACTATCTACAAGATAAAGAATAGGGTTAAAATAAGATACATTTTGCCAAAATTCTGGAAGCATTGAAATAGAATAAAAAGAACCTCCTAAAAATACTAAAGGAGTAACAACTATCGTAGGAATTAAACTCATCTGCTCCCAATTTGTAGCCCATATTCCTATAACGAATCCAACTAAGCTAAAGGTTAAGGATGTTAAAATTAACATCCAAAACATAAGAAGAGGATGATTTAAATCCATCGGGACAAAAGCGTGTGCCGTGGCAAAAATCAATAATCCTAAAATAATAGATTTAGTAGTGGCAGCTCCAACAAATCCAATGATAATCTCTATGGGAGATAGAGGGGCGGCATAGATTTCATTAATAGTTCCAAGAAATTTTGGAAAAAAAATACCCGAAGAGGCATTAGAAATACTTTGCGTTAAAACAGTCAACATAATTAAACCTGGAACAATAAAAGAGCCATAAGAAACCCCTTCAATAACTGGAATTCTTGAACCAATAGCCGATCCAAAAACAATAAAATAAAGTGAGGTAGTTATTACAGGAGAAAGAATACTTTGTATGATTGTTCTTTTCATCCTATTCATTTCATGCAAATAAATAGCAACTATTCCTACCCAGTTCATTTACTTTCCTCTACTAATTTTAAAAATATATTTTCCAATGATGTCTTAGAGGATTGGATATCTTTTAACTTTAAACCTGCATCTTTAATCGATTGTAATAAGTCAGTAATCCCTGTGCTCTCCGACTCAGTGTCATAAACATAACAAATTGTCTTTTGATCATCTCCTATGTTTAACTGAAATCTCTCAAGAGTGTCTGGGATGGAATGAATTTTTTCATGCAGCTCAATTTCTAACATCTTTTGCCCCATTCGACTTATTAAATCGCTTTTATTGTCAGTAAGGATAATTTCTCCATTATTAATAATCGAAACCCTGTCTGCAATTGCTTCTGCCTCTTCTAAATAATGAGTAGTTAGAATTATTGTAACGCCTGTTTTACGGAGATCATTTACAATTCTCCACATATCTTGTCTTAAATTAATATCCACTCCCGCAGTCGGTTCATCAAGAAAAAGAATTTTTGGCTCATGGGATAAAGCTTTTGCAATAAGAGCTCTTCTCTTCATACCTCCAGATAACTCTCTTAGTTTACTATCTTTCCTATCCCATAAAGAAAGATCTTTTAAAATTTTTTCAATATATTGGGAATTCTTTTTTTTTCCATAAAGACCCCTTGAGTAACTAACATTATTAAAAACTGTCTCAAAGGCTTCCAAAGCACCATCTTGAGGAACGAGACCAATAATAGATTTAGTCTTTCTGTACTCTTTAACTACATCAAAACCATCTACTGTAATCGTACCTTCAGTTGGAAGAACAATGCCACAAATTGTATTAATAAGAGTTGTTTTTCCTGCACCATTAGGCCCTAGAAGAGCAATAATTTCACCTTTTTGTATTTCTAAATTAATATTTTTTAATGCTGTAAATTTATTTCCATAAACCTTAGAAAGATTATTTACAGATATAAGTGTTTGGTTAGTCATTGATGGGCAAATCATATATGAAAAAATTTCAATTACTATTAGTCACTTTTTAATGACTGTTTTTTAGAGTACTTACTTCTTTCAACTAAAAAAATGCCAACTAAAACTGCTCCAAGCGAAATAATTACTTTATGTGTGATGATCTCATCTAAGAATATAAATCCAAAAAATAAGCCAAAAATTGGAATAAGATAGGCTACTTGAGACTGAAAAACTAAACCATTTTTTCTAAGAATATAAAATCTCAATAACCAAGCTCCGGCAGTAGGAACAACTCCAAGATAGATTAGAGATAAAGTAGGCATCATTTCTAAATGCAAATTCCAAGGTTTTTCTATAATTAATGATAGAGGTATTAAAAATATTATTGCCCAAATCAAGATGGATGTTGTGACCTCTTCATTTTTTTTATTCTCTAATCTCAAAGTGACTAAACCTCCTAGAGTATAACAAATTGGGGCTAAAATAATTATTAGTGCTGAGAAAATATTCGTCTCATTGATGAGTATATTGTCTGAAAACAAATAAACGATTCCCAAGAAACCTATAAGAATACCGGTAGAACTCATTAAAGTATTTTTTTCATTTTTTGTAAAAAAATGTCCAAAAATAGTAGCGGCAATTGGAGCTACAGACATTAAGATAGCTGCGAGGTTGCTTTGGACTTTAATAATTCCATATGAAATAAAAAAAAAGGGAATGACTAAATTTATCATTGCAATACTTGCTAATAACTTCCACTCGGATCCAAGAAAATTAATTTTTATTTTTTTAAAATAACAGTATGTCAGTAAAGGAATGCCAGCAAATAAAACTCTTCCTAAGGCTAATGTTATAGGCGTATATGAACCGGATGCTATTTTTATATTAAAAAATGCAGATCCCCAAATAGCAGCCAATAATAATAATATTAAAAAGTCAAAAATAGATGCTTTTCTCATTCATTCACCGTGAAATGAATTCTCTTATTTTTCTTACCTTTACTTTCATATTTAATAAAATGAAATTTTCCAATTTCTTTAGTATTATGAATGTGAGTTCCTCCGCAAGGCTGCAAGTCAACTGAACCAATTTTTACTAACCTTATTTGTCCGCTAATATTTGGCGGTTGAACAGATAAAGTTCTCACTAATTCTGGCTGAGTAGCTAATTCTTCTGTCGTGATCCATTTATAAGAAACTTGGTGATCTTCCTCTATCAATTCATTAACTTGGTCTTGCAAAAAATCTATATCGTACTTACCCTCTCCTAAATCAAAATCTATTCTACTTTTCTCAAAACTTATTTGACCCCCCGTAACATAAAAAGGTAATATAGAACAAAGTAGATGCATAGTTGAATGCATTCTCATATAGCGATATCGTAAATTCCAATCTATTTTTCCATGAATTACTTGCCCAATATTTAAATTCAAATCACCTTCTATTAGATGGGCAATTTTTCCATCATTTTTAATAGTGTCTATAATTTTATAAGTTTCTTCACCTGCATTCAAAATTCCTTGATCTCCAGGTTGTCCGCCACTTTTTGCATAGAAAGCTGTTTCTTCTAAATAAACTTTATTGTCAATGATTTGAGTAATAGTTGAATTAAATTCTTTAATATAACTATCTTGAAGAAATAACATTTTAAAATCCTTAAGAGTCTAACTTTAGGTGATACTCCACGCAAGACTCAATACCTCCTAATGAATCACTTTCTTCTTGGCAAATTTTTAAAAACTTTTGTTTCTGAAAATTAGATGCTGTATATAAACCAAAACCAATTATTACAAACACGACTATTCCATATAGTGCTTTCTTCATTAGTTTTGAAAACTTACAATATCCTGATTTACTAAGATGTCTGATTTTAATATTGGGCGAACTAATTCCACTCCATCTAATGTCTTACATCTAGACATTGCGACGTAAAGTTGACCTGCCGCAAAAGCTCCTCTACTCATATCAATAATTACCTTATCAAATGTCTGACCTTGACTCTTGTGTATTGTAATAGCCCAAGCAAGTTTCATAGGGTATTGTTTGAATGAACCGACAACCTCTTCACTAATTTCTTCCTTACTATCATCATACTGGTATTGTATACGTTCCCATTTTTCTTTTCTCACTTCATAAATCTTACCATCTATAAAAACTTTAATTTTTTTTTCTGCGATGGAATGGATTTTGCCTATAGAACCATTAACCCATCTTTTTTCAGGGTCATTTTTAATCATCAAAACTTGTGCTCCTTGCTTTAGTCGAAGTAGTTCATCAGTAGGAAATATTTCTTTTCCAAAATTACCCTGCGCTTGTGCTCTAAAATTAAGCTCTTCCCCCAGCACTTGAGATAAATAATCTTGATTAAACTTATTTGCTTGAGCATTTGTTGTTGTTAAAATAATTTTTCCTTCCTGCATATTTACTTTATGAGAAACAGATTGATTAAGATCGTCTAATTCAGAATTCGTAATCGATCCATCACGAATACCATTTAATAATTGGATAAAATATTCATCTTTTTGTCGATAAATATGTTGGAGCTCTATTTTATGAAAGTGGCTATCTTGGAATATATTAGAATGAAAAAAGAAACTTCCATTAGGATATAACCTTCTGAGAATATCTGACTCGTCAAAATTCACAACAGGTGGTAATTGAAACAAGTCTCCAAATACAACTAACTGAATTCCACCAAAAGGTTTTGTTAATTTTTTTCTATGCACTCTTAAGCTATAATCAATAGCATCGAAAATATCTGCACGAACCATTGATATTTCATCAATGATTAAGACATCTAAATTAAGTAAAATATCTTCATCCCATACTTTTCTTATATGTTTAGTCTGCATCACTTTAGGAGGAAAACGGAAAAAAGAATGAATTGTTTGACCTTTAATACGAATTGCAGCAACACCAGTTGGAGCAAGAACTGCAACTTTTTTTTGAGTTATAGTTCTAAAGTAAGATAATAAAGTAGATTTTCCACTACCAGCTTTACCTGTTATATAAAAATTATCATCTGAATGTTCTATTTGCTCGGAAATATCTTTAAACTCTTTACTTAGTTCAAAATTATCAGGCAGTAAATTATTGAGATTTAATTTCAAGATCTCTTAATATATACACATAAAAAAAAATTTAAAAACTTAATTAAGAAAAGCGGGATTACGTATTTAAATTTCTAGAGATGAAGTAATGAGGATCTTTTGATTGCTTGAGAATAGCTGGAATCATTTCAACTAAAGCGTGAATAAAACCCTTGTTAGGCTGAGGCAGTTGATCTTTTATAGCTTTATGTAATTTTGGAAGATTATAAAAAGGAACCTGAGGAAATAAATGGTGTTCAACGTGATACTGCATATTAAAATATAATAACCATCCATGAATTGGGTTAGCTAGGAATGTTCTTGTGCTTTCCCTATGATCCCAAGTATCTGCTCTTAAGCCACCATGTTGTAACATAGTAGTCATTTGGAATATTGGGCTTCCATACATATTAGGAAGAACAATAAACATTAGAGGTAAAAAACTTTCAATTAGTATTGCCCATACAATTACTAGGGTTTTTATTAACATGAATATTCTACTACTCCATATCATTTTTGATCTTTGTTTTTCTGGAACACAATCAAGTGCAATCGGAGTCATAATTCTAAGCGAGTGAAGAAAAATTTTTTTAAATTCAAAAAATACTCTTTTAATTCCAAATAAGTCCAAGAAAAATAAATCTAGAAGATTTGAAGGTCTAGACACTTGAATTTCATAATCAATTTCTTGATGGATAGTTCTACTGTGATGATGGGTGTGGCTCCACCTCCAAGAAACTGGTTCAAAGTATGAAAAAAAACTAGAGACATAATAAAAAAAATCATTAAGCCATCTTGTTTTAAAAACAGATCTATGACCATATTCATGCCACCTTGCATTTGAAAAAGCATACACAGTTCCATAAACAAAAAAAGCCGGCAAGGCCCACCAAGTACCCCAAGTTAAAAAAGCAATATATCCAGAAATAATTAAAATAGAAAAATAAGTAATTGTATTAATCCATCCAGGGGAATCTTTTCGTTTTGTTAGTTCTTTTAAAATTTTAGGATCAATTGTAGGTCTAAACCAACTTTTCATATTTTGATCTTGGTCTTCAATTGAGTGGTAAGTATATTTACTCATCTTTTTTTATTACAATATAATAATTATTTATTGATTTGAATAAAAATTTTTCTTTCTTCAGACTTAACAGAATAAATATTTAAATCTTTGCAAGCTGGTGGACTTTTCGCTTTTCCGGTTTTGATGTCAAATATACCTTGATGCATTGGGCATTCAATTTCACCATTCATCACTAAGCCATCTTCTAAATGAACAGCTTCATGAGTGCAGATACCATCAGTTGCATAAAAACCATCATTTATTCTGTATACACAGTATGTTGAATTTTTAAAATCAAAACGAATTAAATCATCCATATCAATTTCATCTTCATTACAAACTAAATGCCAATTATTTTCTTCTTGTTTCATATATTGTTTAATTTTTTTTATTAAATATATATTATTTAATTATATTATAACATAAATTCATAAGTAGATTCAAGTTTCATATTTGAGTAAAAAAATTTAAAATCAATATAAATTGAAAATTAATTTTTTAATTATCATATAAGTATGTATAACATACTTATATGATAATTAAAAACCCTGTTAATATTTCTTTTAGAAATGCTTTAGATTTATTCATAGATAAATATAAAATTGAAATTTTATTTCAATTGCTGATAGGCAATAAGGGTTTCAATCAATTAAAAATTGATATTGAAGGAATTAATCAACAAATTTTAAGCAAGCAATTAAAGCAACTGCTGAAAGATGGTCTCATTGAAAAAAAATTTTTGAAAGGGTTTCCTATAAAACCATTATACAGCGTAACAAAATTTGGAAAAACATTGAGACCTCTTATTAATATGATTTTAAAATGGGAAAAAACAAATACAAAAGAGATTAATAAAATTAAAAAAAGAAATATAAGAGAATCTTTATACGACTATTACTGAGTTAAGAGTTTATTTAATTTAAAAACTTTATTAGCCAATATTTCTTTGGTTAACTTGATTTTTTTTTCAGATAATTTGCTAGCAAGTTTGACATCTCTGCCTATTTTACCACCTACCCCAATACCACAAGCTCCTATAATTTTTCTATTTTTAATAAAAAAATGTATCAGACCTTCTTTAGCGCATGTACCTCTTTCAACAAACGTGTCGTAGTCCTGACACAACCCAGTCAGTTGAAGATTCAGATCATACTGATCAGACCACATCCAAGGTATTTCTTTATAGATCTCTTTTTGTCCTTCGATATTTTTGCCTGCGCATACCCCATGATTTTGGGCATGCTTCCATGATTCAAGTCTTATATGTTTTTTATAAAAAGGATGATAAAAATTAGCAATATCTCCCGCAGCATAAACATTTTCAACTGAAGTTTCACAAAATTCATTGACAAGTATACCATTTTCAATTTTTAGATCTGTGTTCATAAATAATTCTGTATTAGGTTCAGAGCCAATTCCTTCAATAATCATATCGCATTTTATTTTTTTATTATTTGATAATTCAACTTCGTAAAAATTTTGATTTTTTATTACATTAATGACTTTAGTATTTAAATTAATTACAACGCCTTTCCCTTCATGTTTTTGCTGTACAATTTTTGCAATTTTTTCAGGTATAATTCTTCCCATCAGCTGCGATCCCCTTTCAACAACGCAAACATTTTTTTTAAGTTGGTTTGCTGCGGATGCCAACTCTAAACCTATAAAGCCTCCGCCAATAATTAATATATTTTCAGAGATAAGCATTTTTTCTTTAATTTTCATACTCTCGTCCATACTTCTAAGGTGATAGTAATTTTCATTTGATTTTTTATTTCTACTTCCTAATACAATTAAAAGCTTATCGTAAGAAATTTTTTTTCTTTTAGATGTGTCAATTTTTTGAGATAGGAAATCAACTCCTTCGACCAATTCTTCGTTAAAGAAATTAATTTCGTTTTTTTCATAAAAGTCTCTATTAAAAAAATGGCAATCACTATATTCCATTTTATTTAATAAACAGTCTTTTGAAAGAGGTGGTCTTTCATAGGGCAAATGTTTTTCATTGCTAATGATTGAAATAATTGACTTAGTATTATATTTTCTTATTTCACTAGCTGCATAAAATGCAGCTTGCCCGCCCCCTAAAATTAAAATATTTTCTTTTTTTTCAGTCATATTTATATGTTTTCCATTTTAATAAATTGACTTTAATAATATTAAATCAAAAGAGATTAAGAGATTTCCTTTATTCTACTTGGTGGTTCATAGTTTGCATCAAAAGCCTGTTTGATAATAGCAGGGAATATTTCCCTATAGGCACTAATGAGGCCATTATTAGGTTTAGGCATTTCTTTTTTAATTAGATTATGTAATTTCGGTAAGTTATACCATGGTACCATTGGAAACATATGGTGCTCTTGATGATACTCAAGCTTTATATAAAGCCAGCTTAAAATTGGATTTAAAATAATAGTTCTCGTATTAACACGATGATCTTTCACATTAAAAGGCAAACCCGCATGTTGTGTGAGTCCACATAAAGCAAAAAAAGTATTTCCATAAAAAGTTGGTAATAATAAATACAAAACAGGAAGTATGGTATTAAAATAAAATGAAATTCCAATGATACTTGCCCATATGCCAATATGGATTCTTGATGATAAAATTACTTTCCATTGGTGCTCCTTAGGAACACATTGATCAATAACAGGAGTAATAATTCCTAATGAATTTTTCAGTGTTTCAGCTAAGTATGATTGATGTATCCAAAGAAGCGGTCCAAAAGGAATGAAACTAACAAAAAATTTAAATAGCTTACTTGGTCTATCAACTTGAATCTCAAAATCAAGTGGCTCCGTCGTATGAAGAGTATAACTATGATGCAGAGTATGTGTCCATCTCCAACGAACAGGTTCAAAATTGGTCATAAAAGAAAAAATATATCCAAAAAAATCATTTAACCCTCTTTCTTTAAAAAGTGTTCTGTGTCTCGCCTCATGATCATAAGCTCCACTAAATGCGTAAATAGTTCCATACAACCAAAAAAATAAAATACTCCAATAAGTACCCCATGTAATATAAGCCAGGCATCCCATAGAAATTAAAGCTATAAAATATAAGCTTACATATAAAATTCCAGGTCCTGACCTTTTTATACAAAGAGATTTTAAAGTTTTTTTATCAAGGTCTGGCTTCCACCAAACATTGGCACCTAATTTTTCTTCTAAACTAGCAGAAACATTTTCATCAATAATAACAGCCATATCTATTTTCTTTAATTTAACCTTAATCTATAGATCAAAATATAAGACAAAATTTTCATTTATTCAAATATTTTTCTATAAAGTATGTTTTTCATACTATATAGATTTTATGAAAATAAACTTTTTTATCAAATAAAATACTACTATAATTATTATATAAAAAAACTTTCATGGAGGAATAAATGAATAAATTTTTATTAATAATAATATCTACTTTGATGATTTTCTCATCATCCGCTTCAGCTAAGATTAAAGTTGGTGCATTGTATTTAGATACAGCAGGATTTTTTGGAGAAATTAAAGTAGGTATTGAGACTGCTGGGGCAGCAGAGGGTATAGATTTAACAGGAACGAACTCACAAAGTGATGTAGCTAAAGAATCATCTTCTATTGATACTTTAATTGCAACAGGTGTTGAGGTTGTAATCATGTCACCCGTTTCTACGGATGCTTCTGTAGCTGCAGTTGAAAGACTAGCAGAAGCTGGCATTCCTGTAGTTTGTTATAATACTTGTTTAAATGATGATGATGCTAAAAGACTTGCTTATGCTTTAGTCACTACTAGTCAAAGAGAGCTCGGATATCCAGTAGGAATTATTGCTGGAAATTGGGCAATCAAAGCCGGTATCGATTTAAAAATAGGTATTCATAACTGTAATAGATATGAAGCTTGCCAAGAAAGAGAAGATGGCTTTATTGCTGGCATAGAATCTACAGGTGCTAATTTTGAAGTAGTGAATAATCAAGAAGCATTTGAAAATGATAAAGCGACTCAAATTGGTACTGACATTTTAATTGCTAATCCAGAAATTAATTTAATGTATGCGGCAAACGAAGGTGGAACAATCGGTGCAGTAAATGCAGTTCTTGCTTCAGGCCAAGTAGGTAAAACTTATGTTATGGGTACTGATGCAACTGAGGAATTAATGAATTTTGTAGCTGATGGAGAAATCTTATTAGCTCTTAATTCGCAGTTTCCAAGAGAAATGGGTGCAGGTGCAATGAAAGCTGCTCTAAAGGCAATTAAAGGAGAAAAAATTGATGAGTTCGTTCAATTAACTCCAACAAAAGTCTTCACAACCGTAGATCGCTTAGCTATCGCTAAGTGGTTATCTGAACGTTAAATTTTATTAATTTTTAATAGGGGTATTTTAAATAGTGCCCCTATTTTATTTAATTCATAAGAAAGAAAATTAATTAAAATGAAAAAAAAAGTAAAAATAAAAGTTAGCAATCTTCACGAAATTGGTCTTTTAATTGCACTAATTTCAGTTTTATTAATATTTGGTTTTTCTACAGAAAATTTTTTTACCCAAAGAAACTTTATGAGTATATTAAGAAGTGCCTCTTATGTAGGTCTTGTTGCGTTCCCCATGACTTTCGTTTTAATTACTAGAGAGATTGATATCAGTGTTGGTCCAGCGGTTGCTTGGTCAGGTGTATTTTTCGTAATTTTGGTTAAGTGGTTTGAGTTTAATTATACTTTTGCAGCTTTTATCGTATTAGCCTGGGGTTTATTTCTAGGTTATTTCATAGGTATAGCAAGGACTAAACTCATGATACCTACTTTTATTACAACACTTGCTTTGTGGAGTGCGTTAAGAGGCTACTCACTTTTTATTACTGAAGGGAGACCTCTTGCTATTAGCAATAAACCTTTTAGATATTTTTTTGGTGGGGATGTATTAGGACTACCAACTGTTACTTGGATTATGTTAATGGTATTCTTTATTTTTTGGTTTTTAAGTAAGTACACTGTTCTTGGTACAAATATTTATGCTGTTGGAGGAAATCCTAAGGCAGCTAGAAGTATTGGTCTAAACGTTGATAAAATAAAGATTATAACTCTTATGATTACAAGTATGTTTTCTGCATTAGTTGGAATACTTTTTGTAGCTAGAGTTTCTTCTGGAAACTCGACTGTTGGAGAGGGGATGGAATTTGATGTTATTGCAGCAGTTGTTGTTGGCGGCACCGCATTAGGAGGTGCAGTAGGTACCATGACAGGAACTTTATTAGGAGTCTTATTTATAGCCATGATTAGTAATGGACTTATTCATTGGGGTATTGATCCCGACTTAAACAAAGTTGTTAAGGGAATAATTATATTTTTAGCTGTTGTTATAAACTCCAATGTTACTTTTAAAAAAAATTCAGGAAATAAAGAAGAATAATGTCGATTTTAAAGTTAGAAAATATATCTAAAAGTTTCGGTGCAGTGCAAGCATTAGATGGTGTAAATCTCTCCCTAGATGCTGGAGAGGTTCTAGGTCTTATGGGAGATAATGGAGCTGGAAAATCAACATTAGTAAAGATCATAGCCGGTAATTTTAAACAATCATCTGGTTCTATTAGTTTTGAAAATCAAAATGTTGAATTCTTAAAGCCAATGGATGCGAGAAATAAAGGGATAGAAGTTGTCTACCAAGACTTAGCTCTATGCGATAATTTAACTGCAGCTTCAAATATTTTTTTAACAAGAGAAATTACAAAAAGTTTTGGATTTATTCCTATACTTAATTTTTCTAAAATGTTTCAAAGAGCAAAAGATATATTTAAGGAATTAAAATCTGAAACATTACCTGAAGAAGAAGTAAGAATGATGTCTGGGGGACAGAGACAAGCGGTAGCGATTGGAAGAACGAAATTATCTCAAGCCAAAGTAGTATTATTGGATGAGCCAACTGCAGCCATAAGTGTAAGACAAGTAGCTGAAGTATTAGAATTAATAAAGCAACTCAAAAAACAAGGTGTTGCTGTTTTAATAATCAGTCATCGAATGCCTGATGTTTTTGCAGTCAGTGACAGAATTGCTGTTTTAAGGAGAGGTAAGTTGGTTGCAAATAAAAAAGCAAATGAGAGCTCACCTGAAGAAGTAACTGCTTTAATCACAGGCGCTATTGAATCGGCATAAATAAATCATGTTAGTTGACGACACTTGGTTTAAACCGCAAATAGATAGAAAAGTTTTAAAAAATCTTTCTAGGAGAAGTGATTTTGAAGGCACTAAACATTTCGCAATATATTTTTTTTCTTTAATATTTTTTGGTTATTTAACAATTGTAACGTGGGGTACACTATGGTGCATTCCCTGGATTTTAACTTATGGAACAATTTGGGCTTACAGTCCTTCAAATTGGCATGAAACATTACATAGAACTGCTTTTAAATCGAGAATTCTTAATGACGTATTTTATTACATTAGTTCTTTTATGGGGAATTTTGAACCTATAAGGTGGAGGTGGAGTCATACCTTTCATCATAGCCATACACTCCAAACTCATGACGAGTATGATTTTGAAATTCAGCTAACTAGACCAACAGATCTAATATATTTTTTTTGTCAATTCATACCTTTTGCACAATTACTATACCCTCATAAAACTCTTCAAACTGAAATAATTAGACATGCTTTTGGGAATTTAACTGAAGTAGTAAAACAAAACGCACCTGAAAATGAAAAAAAAAAAATTATACGGAATTCAAGATTTTTTGTTTTAATTTGGATATCTATAGTTTTTTACTCATTTTTAATTAGTAGTTGGATTCCTATTTTTTTACTCTTATTTCCAACATATATTGGGGCACCATTAAATCAGTTGGTGAACATCACACAACATCTTGCTGTACCTTTTGATGTAAAAGACCATAGATTATCTACTCATAGTATAAAACTTAATCCTATATTTAGTTTTTTATACTATCGTATGGAATATCATTTAGAACATCATCTGTTCCCAACTGTTCCATCACACAATCTGCCAAAAATTCATCAGATCATTAAAGATCAAATTCCTAAACCCCACCCGTCTCTATTTTCATTTTGGAGATCTGTTTT
>JAQBUY010000092.1 GCA_027623775.1 Pseudomonadota bacterium | reverse complement strand
AAAACATTTAGTAAAGATCTTGGTCACCTTTTTGTTTTCTACGTGTAAATTACAATAATGGGTTAAGTCACCAATATTATCAACATCAATGATAATTTTATTGTTTTCTCTAAACTTTTCTACGTGGCTATTTAAGTAATGAACTTTACTCATCTATTGATTTCATCGTCCTCAAGAAATCTGTCTAAATTATCAACCATCTCATTGCTATCAGCAGTTTTAATTATATTGTTATTATTGGTTTGCTCTAATTTTTCCTCTTTTTTTGTAATCAAATCTTTTGCTTTATTTAAAAATTTATAAAAATAGAAATAACTAAAAGTTACAATCAAGATTAATGTATTTTTAATTAAGAAAGAAATGCCTATATAGTTTCCGGTATTTTTTTCTTTAAACTCAATGTACTTTAAGTATTCATTATGAAAGTAAATTATCAAAAATAAGATAATTGCAGTAAATAAAATTCCACTCAATCGGTCTTTAGCCCAATGATAAATTTGACCCCAGATAAATTGTTTTGAAAGCCATTTAATCATTAGAAGTTTGTAATCCCAAATAAAGCCAATATTGTTGTAACTGCACCATTAATACCAAAGCTTTTAATAATTTTTTTTTCTTCTTTTTGAATCATTTCACGCATTTGTTCATTAGTAAAATCACTCTCTTTCTTTTGGGCAAACTCAAGCTTCTCCCTAATACTATCTATGGCTTTTTTACGTATAAATTTTTTACCATACTTAATAGAAGTATCAGTCATTTCTTTTGATTTCTCAATAGAAGCTGTAGCAATTTCTTTTGATTTTTCTATAGTTGTATTGGCTACTTCTTTTGATTTTTCTATGGCTGTATTTGCTTTGCTTTTAATTTTATCTAGCATTTTCTTTGATACTTTTTAAAGGAACATTATATCTATTAATTAAAGAATCCACAAATGGATCAACTTCTCTATCAAAATATGTAGCACCAATATCCCACTTTTTTTTATTGGAAGTTCCTTCGTTTTTGTTAAACGGTTTAATAAATTTCTCTAGAACTTCCTTGTTTATGTTTAAAATTTTAACTTTTATTTCCTCACCATTAGATTCTTTTATAAATTTATCTAAATCCTTTTTAGTAGGATTTTTTTTATCATTAATTTGTATAATGATGTTCCCGGCCTCTATATTAACATTTTTAACTGGTGTATTTTCTCTAATCTTTGTTTTGTTACCTTTTACATGATAGATAACAATAACTTTATCTGGATCTTTTAATATTGGTATATCCGATACATTATAATGAACTTTCTCATTAATATTTCCGTCTTCTAATATTTCTTTAATAAAGTGGGCCTCATCTTCACCATAAAGAAAAACTTTTTTTTTAGTTCTGGTTAATGCCACATAAAATACTCGTCTTTCTTCTGCATTACTTAATTCTTTTTCTAAATTTAAATCATCCTCTCTGTCATAGTTAGCTAGTTTTAACAAAGGATCATCTTCGATTGTACTTGGAAAACCAAAATGGCCATCACTAATATTTAATATAAAAACATAATCAGCTTCAGCTCCCTTTGCTGAATGAATTGTAGAAAATTTAAATAAGTTTTTTTTAATTTTTAAAATATTATGTAGATACTTTTTTAAATCTTCATACCCATTACTATAATTAAACTCTCTATATCTAGATAAAAAAAGAATTGTTTTAACATTCTTATCATTTTGAAAAATATCTTCTAGATTCTGCAATATTTTTTTTTTAAGGGAGAAATCTATTATAAAATTAGAATGATTTTTTTGTCTATATATTTCAACTGGAACTTCATTATACCTTCCCATCCCAGTAATATTTTTTTTTAGTTGTTTGGAGTTTTTTTGAATAAATGATGACGTTAATTCACACAACTTTTGATTAAATCTATAAGTTAGGCCAAGCTCTTTTATTGTTGCTTTTCCAAAGTATTCCTTAAACTTACTGACTATTATATCTATATCTCCTCCACTAAAACGATATATAGATTGCCAATCATCTCCAACTACAAAAAGTTGAACATCTTTATTCTTGTTTTGTATTTCTTTTATTACCTCTGCTCTTAATGGGGATATATCCTGAAACTCATCTACTATTAAAAATTTAATATTTTTATTCTCAATATAATTTTTACCTTGAAGAAGCATATCTGCATAATCTACTCTATTTTCATCTTTTAATTTTTGTTGATAATGTAAATAAATACTTTCAAATAATTCAATAAAAGCTCTAGCTCTCTTATTTGAATTATTCTCAAATAATTTTTTAAACCAATTAGATGTAAATTGGGATTTAAGTTTAATTAAATCTGCGCCTCTTTCTTTAAAGTTTGATAAGAAATTTGAAACTAACAATGCAAATACATTGACGTATCCAGCCTCTTTAAATCTTTTTAATGCCTCCGATTCAGATAAAATATTTTCACCCGGAAATTTTATTCCTTTTGCTTTTAGCTGTTTAGTTAATTCCTCAAATAATGTTCCTTCTATTTTCTGATAGCTATAAGTTGTTATTAATTTGCCTCTAAATAAAGATTTTTTTATTTTATAATCTTCTATGTATTGTTCTATGTCCCTAAAATATGAGGGTGGATTAAAGTTTCTATCTAATGCGAAATGTTCGTAATATTCATCATAAATAATTTTTCCATCATTATCTTTTTTAATTATATGAAAGTCGGGTCTATATCCTCTTGATTTGTCCCATCTCTCCCATTCAGTTGGTAATTTGCCTTCATATGCTTCCTCATAGTTAAATTCTATACCATTTAAGTACAAAAAATTTGCAATTTCTAATTCTTCGATACTTTTAACTTCCAGTGGAATTTCATTGTCATCCTTTTCAATTATTTTAAGTGCAACGTGACGTGGTTTTATATGTCGTTCATATTCATCCATACTATGAATATTTTTAAAAATATTCTTGTAATGATAAATCTCGGATAAAAAAAAAGTATTAATTTTTTTTAAAAAAGGTTGATCTTTTGAAGAAATTTCTTCTATTATTTGTATAAAAAATTTTGAACTTTCTAATTCTTTTACTTTGTCTTCATCACCTTCTAAAAATTTAGCTAATTGTTTATCTTCATTTTTTTTTATTAGATCATAACAATAGCTATGAAAAGTATGTATTTTTCTATCTATAAATTTATTTATTCTTTTACACCAATGTAAAGATTGATTAATTTTTTCATTACAATTGGGACATATCTTATCCTTTGAAATAGAAACTTTTTTAATTTTTTCAGCTAAAGCAGGGAATTCTTCAGCTAACTTTCCAAATCTATCCCTTAAATCATTTGCAACTTTATTATTGTAAGCAACAACAATTATTTCTTCTGGTTCTGCCAATTTTTGATCAAGTATATGCAAAATTTTAGCAAGTATAGTAAATGTTTTACCTGAACCTGCTCCGGCATTAACTAATATGTTTTTACCATGTGCTAATATTGCATCTCTTTGACTGTCTTCAAGTTTTTTAGCTTCGATACCAATATCTATCGCGTAGGGCATAATTTAAATTTCTTATTAATTTTTTAAACTACCAAACCCCTAATCAGGTGTCTAGGTGATGGAATTAGGTGAGCCTCATACAAGCTAAACTAGGCTAACTATTAAGGTTGTCAACTAAAGGTTACACTTTAGGTTAACACTTAATAACTGTTTATTTATGGTGTTTCTTTAGGGGTTATCTTTAGGTGTACTTCTGTAATAATTATTCCCAATTCCCGTTGCCGGTTGCTTTGTGGGGGTAGCTAACAATTAACTCCTAGAGTACAACCACCACTTAACATACGTTGACCTCTTTGCATTCTCCATGAAGAAGAGTTTGCCAAAGATTGCGCTGCAGCTGCACTCATTTCTGTAGCACGTGCTGTAGCCTCAGCTGCTCGTGTCTGAGCCTCCGATGCTTCTAGTTTTTTGTTTTCTAGACTCATCTTTTTATTTAACACTAATAATTCAAGTTTACATTTTGCTATTTCAGATGTTCCCTCTATAAAACCAAGCTCTTTACACTCTTTGGTAACTTCTGTTTTAATATCAGCATTAACTGTTGAAAAACAGATCACTAAAGGCACTAGTATTACTAATTTTTTAATAAGATTAACAATCAATTCCAAGCGTACATCCTCCACTTAACATTTTCATTCCTCTTTCAATTTGTGCTTGACTATTTCTTCTTCTTTCTTCGTAAGCTTGTTGCTCAGTAGCTCTTGCTTGAGCTTCCGCTGCTGCAGCTTGTCTTTTTGCAGCCTTAGCCTGTTGTTGAGCAATTAATATTTTTTGCTGCTCATGTGCCTCTTCTTTATAAAGTGAAGATAGTTTTAAATTACAATCTGCATAATCATTGGTTCCCTCATTAAATCCCAAATCTAAGCATTCTGTTTTAGCTTTACCTGTTGCACTTATAAGAGCTTCAGAAAGCACTATCTCATTTCTTTGTGTTTGTGTTTTATAAATATATGTATTTCCTTCAAAGGTTAATACGCACTCGTTATATCTTTTTGAACAGTTATTAAGAGCTAAACTATTAGCTTCATTTTGTGAATTTTGTGAAGCGTACCAATTACCATATCCT
>JAQBUY010000091.1 GCA_027623775.1 Pseudomonadota bacterium | reverse complement strand
AATTAAAATTTTATTTTGTGTTTATTTGTATGATTTTATTTAAACTAACTTAAAATAAATAAAGGAAATAAATGGGTCTTTTAATTGAAGGAAAATGGCACGATAAGTGGTATGATACTGAATCTAATGGTGGAAAATTTATTAGGACTGAAGCCCAATTTA
This sequence comes from Pseudomonadota bacterium, assembly GCA_027623775.1. Taxonomy (GTDB): domain Bacteria; phylum Pseudomonadota; class Alphaproteobacteria; order HIMB59; family HIMB59; genus HIMB59. The sequence goes on along the minus strand of JAQBUY010000091.1, from coordinate 4,451 downwards.
GAAATTTTATAAGCAAAGAAGGTAATTTAAAACCTGAATCAAATCGTTATCATCTCTATGTTTCATTAGCCTGCCCTTGGGCACATAGAACTTTAATATATCGATCACTTAAAAATTTAGAAAAACATATTTCTATTAGTATTGTGAACCCTTATATGCTCGAACATGGATGGACATTTACTGATTATCCAGGTTCAACTAAAGATGATTTATTTAATTTTAAATACCTTTACCAAGTATATTTAAAAGCAAATCCTCAATATTCTGGGAGGGTAACCGTACCTATTCTTTGGGATAAAAAAAATGACACTATAGTAAGTAATGAATCTTCTGAAATTATTAGAATGTTTAATACTGAATTCAATGCACACACAAACGATCTAAAAGATTTTTATCCATTAGAAAAAAGAAAAGAAATAGATGAAGTTAATGGATTTATTTATAACACTATAAATAACGGAGTCTATAAAACTGGTATGGCTACCAAACAAGAAGTTTATGAACAGGAAGTAAAAAAATTATTTGAAGGTCTTGATTATGTTGAGTCTCTTTTAGAAAAAAATGATTATCTTTTAGGTAGTGAAATTTTAGAATGTGATTTAAGGCTAATCCCCACTATACTTCGTTTTGACCCTGTCTATGTTGGGCATTTTAAGTGCAATTTAAAGAGAATATATGATTACCCAAAAATGTTTAAATATTTAGAGAATTTTAAAAATATGAAATTTATTCAAGAAACAATAAATATGGAGCATATTAAAACTCATTATTATGGTAGTCATAGCACTATCAATCCTAATGGGATAGTAGCCTTAGGGCCATTAGTTAACTAATTCCTAAATCTTGAATGACAGCTTTTACAATAAGAATAAAGATTTTGAAAAGATTTATTAACCGCAGCTGAATCTTCTGATTCAATTAACTCTATTATCAATTTCGCATTATCTTCATATTCTTTAGCAATTGAATTAAACTCATCTCTGTTCGATACAATATCTTGACTGGCTTTTGTCTTACCTACAAATGAGTTGTCAGGAAATAAAGATGGATAATCATATAGAATATGTTGAATTTTTTTAAAAATATCGATTGTTTCAGAATTGAGTTTATTTTCTTGAATATTTATTCTAGCCTGACTCATAAGCTTATTTAAACTTTGCATAGATATCATTCTTTTTTCAATAATTTCAGATCCTGTAAATTCATCATTTTCATTAGCCATCAATGAAGATATAAAAATCAAAAGACAAATAATAAGTTTCATATGGATTATATACTTAATTTAAGTCTTTTTGGTTTATATTTTTTTTAAGTTTTTTAATTTTTTAAAAAACATATCTCGTTGTTCTTTTAAGATTACTTTTCCTTGATCTAATAAAATTAGATAATCTGCTATTTCCTCTGCAAAATTATAATCATGTAAACTTAAAACTATTGTTTTATTTTTATTTTTTTCCTCAAATAGAAGTTTTTTTAATTTTACCTCACTTTGAAAGTCAAGATTTTGATTAGGTTCATCCATGATGATGATATTTGGATCTAAACTCATCACTCTAGATAAAAATAATTTTTGCTTTTCACCTCCTGATAGGCTGGAAATATTTTGCTCATGCATATCTGATAAATTAAAAGCATTGTGCCAGATTAAATTTGATTTAAATTTTTTAATTTTTTGTGGGAAGGAAAAATTATATAAAGCATTACCTTCAAAAATAATAGGATTCTGAAATAACATAGGGATTGGCTCATTATCAAAAGATTTTATTTCGCCAGAATTAATTCTTTGTAACAAATTTAAACAGCGAAGGGATGATGTTTTACCAGAACCGTTCTTTCCAAGAAATACTGTTGTTTTATTTTGAGGTATATTAAAACTTACATGATCTAATATTATTTTATTATTTATATTTAATAAAACGTTATGTAAGGAAGCCGTCATTTAAAACTTTCTTTCCTGTTCACAATAAAAGAAAGGGTAAAAGAAATTAAAATAAGCATTGCCCCTAATCCAATCGCAACATCTAAATTACCCTTTGAAGTTTCAAGTGCAATAGATGAAGTTATATTTCTCGTAACATGATCGATAGAACCACCCACTATTGCAGCCGCGCCATATTCACTGATCGCTCTTCCAAATCCAATTAATGCAATAGTTTTATAAAGTCCGTATCTATTAAGTAATAGTAATTTTGTGATAACATAAAAATTGGCACCATAAGTAATTAACTCATCTTTATAATTTTTAAAATCTTGTTCGATATTTTTTAAAATTAGAGAAGACATAATAGGTATTATAATTAAAGATTGAGCTATAATCATAGCAGTTGGTGTGTATAAAAGTCCTGTCCATCCCAAAGGTCCACTTCGACTTATTATTAAATAAACAATAAGACCTGCACATACTGGGGGAATAGATGTTAATGCGTGAATACAAGCAATAAGAATACTTCTTCCATAAAAACTTTTGATGGCAATGATAGCGCCTAGTGGAAGGCTGACTGTCAAAGAAATCATCGTAGAAAAAACACTTACATTTAATGAAATTATTAAAGCTTCTAATATTTTTTCATAGACCATTTAAATTAAGATATATTATCTTCTCTATCATTAATAGAATCCTTAATAGATTTCTTACTCATAAATAAAAAATAATTGGTTGTTAGAAACTTTAAAGTTATTGATTAAATTTTTACCTCGATCGCTTAAAAGCCAGTTAATAAATTGGTTTGATTTTACAAATTCAACATGCGGATATTTTTCTGGATTAAGTGCTATTATGCCATATGGGTTAAAAAGGTTCTCATCTCCCTCAAATAAAATCTCAAGAAAATCTTTATTTTTAAATGCAATCCATGTCGCTCGATCAGTAATTGTATAAGCGTTCATTTCAGAAGCCATATTTAAAGTAGAGATCATCCCTGAACCTGTTTTTATATATGAGCCATTTTCTTTAAAATTGAAATTAAATTTTGACCAAAGGAAAATTTCTTTTTTATGTGTGCCAGAGTTATCGTCTCTTGAAAGAAATTTAAAATTGCCAGATGAAAGATTCTTTAAAATAGATTTTAAATCTTTTAAATTTTTTATTTTTGCAGGATCTGCTTTTGGCCCCACTATTACAAAATCATTATACATCAAGTCATATCTTTTTATACCCAGACCTTCTTCAACAAATTTAATTTCATCTGTTTTCGAATGCACTAGCAATATATCTGCATCACCTCTTGTAGCATTTTTAATTGCCTGTCCTGTTCCCACACCTACTGTTCTAATTTCTATTCCTGTTTCTTTAAAAAATGCATCACTTAAATATTCTAGTAAGCCCGTACTAACAGTGCTTGTTGTAGATTGAATAATTAAATAATCTCTGGCTAGGATTGTGTTAGAAAAAATAATTACAAATAACACTAAGTAATTGAATATATTTTTCATAAGATTTTTTAGATTATGTAATAGTGGATTAAAAATCTAATAAATTTTTATTATGATTGTATTTGTATTAGTAATTATTCTTTAGTCGTAGTAAAACATGGGGGCTTTTTTAAATACTGCCCAGGCATCCGGATCATGTCCTGTCACAACAATTGCTTTATTTTCAGCTGCCACTTTTTTTAATTTTGCTACAGAATGAGCAGAATCCACTGACGAACAAACTAGTCCAGGTAAGGCTTTATCATTCCAATGGTCCATTGTATAAGCGGCATCGATTGTTAGTAATACCGGACCTGTATTTGGTAAGTTAATTAAAAAAGACTGGTGACCGGGAGAATGTCCTGGCGTAAAAATTATTTTGATGGTTCCGTCACCATATAAATCATAAAAATCAGTTTTTGTATCTTCTAGGAATTGCCATTTAAGATTAGGTTTGTCAAAATCTTGTTTGATATAGGCCGCTTTAGAAAACCAGTCAGGATTAAACGCATAATCATATTCTTTCTTTTGAATAATATGAGTGGCATTAGGAAATCTTCCCACTCCACCAGAATGATCAAGATGCAAGTGAGATTGAAGTAAAAAACGAACATCATTAATATTTTGTCCGATATTTTTTAATTGATCGATACAGTTTTCATATTTACCCATTACTGGCTCATAAGCAGCTACAACAGATCCCCAATGAGCATGCATATCGATACTAACTTCTTTGGCATTCCCTCCATCAATAACCACGTCCCCTTTTGGATGTTTGATGAGAAACCAAGGAACTGGGATTTCATAATCCTCATTGGACTGATTCATTTTAATGTATTTTAATTTTGTTTTAAGTGTTCCTGTTTGAAACATATAAAGTTTAATAGAAGAAGCTGTTGATGAAATACTGTGGATGTTTTTTTCTTTTGATTTTTCAATTTCTTCTTTAATAGAATAATTTTCTATTTTTTCTATTTTTTTATTTTCTAAAATATCATCAAATTTATCTAAATCAGATTTTTTATAATCTATGGTCATTG
>JAQBUY010000090.1 GCA_027623775.1 Pseudomonadota bacterium | reverse complement strand
CTTTAGATGAAGTTGATTTTAATCCAGAAGAAAACCAATTAGATATGTTTAACAATGAATGTGAGGGTATGTGTGGAGTTTAATATGAAAAAATATAAAAAGATAAAAGAAAAAATAATTAATTTAGAGGAAATTGATTTTACTGCTAAAGAGTTTCATTTAATTTTTGAGATGGCAGGATTTGATTTATTAAGTAATTCAGAAATGCGATCTTTAATATTAGCTTTTTGTGAAAAATTAAATCCAGAATTATCGACAAGAGAATATGATAAAATTAAATCCCATCATCCAGATTTATAAACTTAGTAGGTGTATTATATGTATTATTTATTGACAATGTTTGTTTCAACAACTAAAAAGGATTAAATGCTTAAAACAATAGGGAAAGAGTGGACAAAGAAAGAAGATGGGGGTTGCTTTACAGCTGACCATATAAGTCCAAGCCAATTAAATAAAAGTTTAGATTTGTGGTTTAATGATTATGTAGTTTTAACTGCTGAACAAAGAAAATCATTATTAGGCAATTTAAACATGGACATAGGAGCAATTGTAGGTCAGGCAGTTCAAGATATGGTTGTCCATAATTTAACATTAGAAGAAGTAATGAAAGGAAAAAAATAATGACAGATCAAATAATGATGGAACTAGCTAAAATGCAAAGTAAAATTAGAGGTTATGAGCTAGATCAAAAAAAATATGTAGAACAATTACATGAAAGAGATAGGGAAATAAACGAACTTAATAAAAAGATTGGTTTATTAAAAATGAAAGACAATATGATTGCTAAGAATCAAAGTTATTTAGAGTTAAAAGCTTTAAAGGATAAAGAACAAATAAAAGAAAACAATAAACTAAAGGAAGGAAACAATGACCAAGCAAAAAGTAAGCCAGGAAGAAGCACAACTAAGTAAAATTGCCGAAGATAAAAGTAAAGGATCTTTTAAAGAAAAAAGAGCTTTATGTATTGCATCACTAGATACTAATGTTGAAAAATTAGACTTTAAAGGAAAGAGTTATTTAACAGTAGCTAAAAGACATAACCATTTATTAAAGTTTTTTCCAGAATCTAAAATTGATGAGCAAATAATTTATCAAGATGATAAAAAAGTTATTGCTAAGACTACCTTATATATTGGAGATACTCCTTATAGCGTAGGTCATGCAGAAGAAATAAGGGATGCAAACTTTATTAATAAAACAAGTGCTTTAGAAAATGCGGCTACTTCAGCTTTAGGAAGATGTCTAGCAACATTTGGATTACATGGTACAGAGTTTGCTAGTGCAGATGAGCTAGTTAATGCTGTAATCAATCAAGGTGCAAGTACAAAAAATTCAATTAAGGATTCAATTAAAAAGCAAACAACTGAAACTAAGTTGACCGCTTTATATTCTGATTGGAAAAAAGAAAATGATTTAATAGAAAAATCTTTTGAATCTCAACAACAAATAATAAAAACTAATGGAGGACAAAACAATGCCAATAAACAACAGCAACAATGGTAGTGGTAAGCAAAAGGATTGGGTATTATTCCCATTTGATGCCACCAATGAAAAAGCCATTAAACTAGATTTCTCAGGAAACATTAATTTAGATAATGGTAACAAAGGAACAATCTTAGGTGTTAAAGGATCGTCAAGAGATGGTAATACTAAGTTTGTTAAAGTGTTTGCACAAGTAGGAGTTCTTTTTAAAGGTGATGATAAATTTACTGGAGAAATTAATTATCCTGAAGCTGGTGGACTTAAAGGTCTAATTGGTTGGGTTAATGAATCTGGTAATATTTTGTCTGGTTATAAGAATGAGCCTAGACCAAAACAAGATTCACCAAAAAAAGAAACACCAATCCAACCTAAAGCAGAAAGTAAAGAAATTCTATTTTAATTAGTGAAATTTATTTTTCTGTTTATGTTTTTTGTAAATGGAACTATTGAAAAAATTACAGTTCCTTTTGATAGTTCCTTTACAGATTGCCAAACAAGATTAGAAATGATTACAACAATAGATTACTTACCAATAGGTGTTAGATACAAAGGAAAACAAGTAGCTGCTTATTGGTGTACAGATACAGAAGGGAATTATGTCAGATAATATAAAGTTTATAAATAATTTAGAAAAGTTACTACATGAAAAGCAAAGTAATTATGGTCATTTTGACCACACAAGTTTTGCTATGGCAGGAATGATTGAGAAATATTTAACAATTTATAACAATAAAGAAGTTAAAGTACCTTTGAAATTTTTTGGTTTGTTTATGATTTTTCTTAAATCTTGGAGAATTATGCAATCAAAAGAATATAAAAAAGATAGCTTTGATGACATTAATGGTTATACAGAATTATTAAGGAGGTTAGTAGTAGATGAAAATAAAGCAAAGAGGTCTTAGACCAATGACTCCCAAAATGTTGAAGCTATTGCAATTCATTAAGAATTATAGTACAAAATATGGATATATGCCTACCTTTTTAGAAATGGCTAGTGAGATGGGATATAAAAGTAAAAATTCAGTTAGTGTTTTAATTGATAAATTAGAAGAACGACAAGAATTAAAAAGAGATTACTCTGGTTACAGCAGAAATGTTATTTTAAATGGTTAGAGTTTTGAAGAAATCTAGTTTGGAATTAATGGCAGATATTGAAGAATTTTTTGATGGTGCAACAGTTGAAGAAGCAACTGAAAAAGCTCACAATCAAAAGATGCCTGGTGAACTTGCAAAAATAAATATCACCGACAATAAGTTCATAAAGGCTACTATTAAAATGGTTGGTGAGGAGTATGATGACAGATCCAAAAAAAATATTGGAACTGAAAAGGCAACAAGATGAAGAAGCTAGAAAGATGAATAAATTTAGAATCTTTGTAGAAAAGAAGAAAAATCTTATTGCTGAGCTTAGTTCTAAAATTTTAGAAGAAGAAGATAAAAGACCTTTTAGAGTTAGTTCATAAGGGTTTTTTATATTTAAATCAAAAGTTGTATAAACTTTGTAAGGATTTTATACTCTAAATTAAAGGAAAGGAAGAAAATGACACAAAAAAAACCAAATGCGTTTAAGAGGGATATTGAGTTCTATAAGGGAATAGGAATAAAAATTAAAGAAGCTAGGCAAACAAATGTTAATCAATTTACTGGAAAGTATTTTTTAATAACACAAACAAAAGTTGCCAAAGCAATAGGCACTACATTCCAAACAATTCAGAAATATGAAAAAGGAGCTAATCGTATTCCATTATCTCAGTTAATTAAAATTGGAAACTATCTAAAAAAACCTTTAAGTTATTTTGGAGTAGAGTCTAATGTAGAGGAGCAAAAATAATGTTTGTTCCTGTAAAAGATAAGCTAGATAAATTAGTTGCATTAACAACTGATGAACAAGAAAAATTAAGCTACTTTAAAAGTATTACACCTTTAATGATTTCTAATTGTCATAAGGCTCACCAAACTATTCCTGGTTATGATAAGTGTAAGCCAGAAGTAGAAGCTTTTAAATGGTTTGATGGTATTAATATTCCTGTTCATGGTTACATAGATTTAAAAGGAGATAATCTTATTATTGAAGATAAATGTAAGATGCCTAGAAGGGGGATTGTTAAGAAGGATGGTACTAGATCTTGGTTTCCTGGAAAGCTACCAGTTGATAAACCTTTTCCATATAACTTATTACAAGTTGATTTCTATTGGTCTGTATTTCAAGTACCAGTTTATCTTTGTTATGTTAATGATGTAGAATTTAAAGTCTTTCATGCTGGAAATTGTGATGAACTAAAGCCTGAGAATATTAAGAAAAGAATACCTAGAATTATTCAAAGAGCTAAGGTTAGGCAAAACTTAATGAAGATAAGTAATGATCCTAATGTTCTTAAAGATTATATCCAACCAGACTTTACACATATGTTTTGGAACAATGATGCAGATGAAAGTTATCTACAAAATGCTAAGAAGTTTTGGGGATATTAATTACCAATCAAAATTAATTTTAGGTTTAAGATCGTCTTTCTTCATACATAGATAATGAGCTTTAGTGTGATTAGCAAAAGCTACAAAAGAATCTGTGCTAATCATATCTTCTTTACAGTATCTACACTTTCCAACATCAGCTATTTTTTCTTTTCTTACCCAAGTTTTAGACATACAAATTTTGTTACCCCACCATCATACCCAGTTGACTAGCAACTACACCTAATAACAATTTTTTAACTAGCTAGTCTTATATGCTTTAGAGCTAATAGTAGATTTAGCTTTAGACCTACTTATTTTTTTCTTTTTCCTTTTGTTAACATTATACCACAAACCTTTTTTAACAATCTTACCATCTTTTCTTTTATGAAAACCTTCTTTCATTAATACTTTTTCATTTTATTTTTTTTCATAGCACTATTTTTCATTAGCTTTCCATTAGGCATATAATGATAACCTTTAGGTGCTTTTTTCTTTTTTTTCATTTTTTCCTTTTGTGTTTACCCATGTACCATTTAGAAGGTTCATAGTTCCATCTTTTACCATGATGACCTCTTAAATCGGCATACAACATTCTTAACTTAACTATTATTTTTATCAAGAATTTTTTCACCACTTTTTACAGCTCCAAAATCTAGCGGTTAATTTACTGGTAGCAGT
>JAQBUY010000089.1 GCA_027623775.1 Pseudomonadota bacterium | reverse complement strand
GAATTTTAAATATGACGCGTATCTCTAATAATATGAGATTAAACTTAAACTATAACCACAGGAGGTATAATGGCTCAAGTAAGAGCTGGTGTCGTGTACCAGTAATGGCGCGAACTTTTGGGAACCCTTCCTTTCTTTCTCCTAAATTCCAAAAGCCTTTCTGCACCAGCTCAAAGCTTGAAAAAACTAAAAAGATTTTTAAAAGAAATTTTAGAAATACATACGCCTGCAGAAATTTTATGAAAAATTTAAATCATAGATACTTTAGAAGATTTAAGCAAAATATTAATTTTAAGTTAAATTTAAGAGGTAACAAAATAATTTATTACACAGGAGTTAAAATATGAGCTGTAAAATAATTCCAATAAATAGAAACTCTTCTCTCTACTCTAGATTTATGTCTAATGCAGTAGCGGCTTCACCTGATGTTCAGAAAAACTTTTTAGACGTAACTAAATCAGTTGCAGAAACAATAAAAAAAATTTTAGAAGATGCAAATCTAATATTTAATCTTGAATATAAACCAGTAGAATTTTGGGCAGAAAATAAAAATAAGACGTCGTGTTTTGTTGACGGTGGTGTTGATAAAGCATCTATTTTAAGTGCAGCTCCACTAAGTATTAGGGCAGGAAGTTTTATTGTTAAACCAAATGGCGGCCCAAAAAATAGAGAATTGTTTGAAGAGAGTATGGTTTTTTTAGGTGACTTATATGATCCTAAAAATGAACTTTATGATTTTGATGACGATGACTTTGAAGAAGATCAGATGCTTAACAAAAAAAAAGATGGCGCAAGAATAATATTCGAAGCAGCAACTTTGGTTAAACATAATCTATTAAAAAGAAAATTTGATTATTGTTTTTTACACGGTCCAATAGAAGCAACTATTATGCCTTTTACAGTTCATGGATTTCCAACATTTACAAAATTTGCAGTTGAAAATATTTTACCCTTTTACAATAAAGACCAGCTTAGCACAGAGGCAAGACATTTTGTAAATGTATATCTTGAATGCATTAAATTTATAAAAAAAAGCAATTTTCCTATTTATGGTGTTGTAGAAACATCGGCTTCTGCACCTTACATAAAGAACCTCTTATATAGTTATAAGGAAAAAAGTATCATTTCTAATAAAGATTTTAATAAAACGCTTTCTACTATCAAGAAATATAAAATCACTGACAGTAATCTTTTTGAGATAATTCTTAAAAGTGGCCAAGCTCTAAAACCTTTAGAAGTAAAAAAACAAATTGTCGGTTTTAAAGTTACATCTGGTTCTGCTTGGGAAGATAAAATGAATGAATTTCCAAAAGTTCATATAGGCTACATTAAAGTTAGTGATAATCAATCTCCAATAAGAATAGAGTCATTGAATTATCCTTCTGATTTAAATTTAGATTACAAATATATTTTAGCAGCATCAAAACTTTTACCTAATTATGGTTTTCCAGTTGGGTTAAATGTAGTTGATAAATTTGCCAAAATCCCAAACTGGATGGGCAAGGCCGCTAGAAATTATTACACAACACATCTGCTAAAACAAGCTATAAAAAATAAAGATCAGAATACAATTTCTTTAGCTTTAAAAGTTCTGTCTAAAAAAAATAGATCATGGATCAACAGACCAACAACAAGGAGATATAAATAATGGAGAAAAATAATAAATGGTTATCAATCGGAACAGTGTTAGGCGATACTAATATAGACACTTTTCATTTCAGTTTAAAAAATTATAAAGCCCAAAAAGGAGACATTGTCACTACACAAACCAATGTTCCTGATGGAAATGGTAATATTATTTCAGCTACTGTTTGGGGAAAAATCTCAAGCATAGAAAGTTATAATCAATTTTTTCCAAGAGAAGCGGCTCAAGAATTAACAAATGAAGATATCGATATAAGTGACACTATTCTTTCAACAACAAGAGATGAATTAATTTGCAGAGTAGTTATTTTAGGTTACACAAAAGGTAAGGATCTAAACACAAAACTATTACCTTTGATCTATCCAGTTAAACCGGCCTCATGTGTTCAATATCCTGCAAGTGATGATGTTGAAAAACTTTTAATTTCAGATTTAGATTCAAAACATCCAATTTTTATTGGGTCTCTATTAGCTAGAGAAGCAGTAAAAATTAGAATTGATGCAGATAACTTAGTTTCAAGACATGCTTGTATCTATGGAATGTCTGGCTCTGGAAAAACGGTTATGGTTAGAAGAATTATCAACGAGATGATGCTAAAGAAATATCCAATGCTAGTGCTTGATATTCATGGAGATTACTTAGGCTTGGTACAAAAACAAAAAAAAGTTTATCCAAATAATAAGGTAAAACTATTTTATCCCAATCTATCTGTTAGCTCTGAAGATAAAGAAATTATCTACACATTAATCGATAAATTAGGTAATTCTTTAACTGATCCACAAAAAGATTTTTTAAGTTCTTTGCTTGAAAAAGTTAAATATGAAGGTGGAAGTTTACTTAAATATATTAAATTACTTGTAAGTAGATCTAGAGAATATGCCTCTGATAAATCTTCTTCATTTAAAAATATTAAACCTGCATCAATGTATGTTGTGGCCAGAAGTTTAGGAATTGTATCAACAAAACTTCAGCATATGGAGCAAATAAACTTTAAACATAGACAAAAAATGAAACAATTAGAATTTGAGGAATTGCCTGATGCTGCAACTGAGCCAGAAAAAATCATATCTAAAGGACAATTAAGTATTTTATATTTAAAAGGATATGAGACCTTGCCTGCTAGCGCAATTGTTTCTATCTTATTAGAAAATTTATTTAAACATAGACAAGAAGTAGAAGAAGAAATTCCTCCTTTTTTAACCATTGTAGAAGAGGCTCATAATTTTATTCCCTCTAGATCTGAAAACAGAGAAGACTTACCATCTGTAGGAACAATTAGAAAAGTTATCACTGAAGGAAGAAAGTTTGGAACAGGTGTAATTATAATTTCACAAAGACCCTCTAGATTAGATGAAACTATAGCCTCACAATGTAATAGTCAGATTATATTTCGAATGGTTAACCAAAAAGATCAAAAAGCAATTAGAGATAGATCAGAAACTTTAGATGCTGATGACTCTAATCAATTATCTAACTTAGCAAATGGTCAAGGTATTATAAGTGGCCAAGTTGTAAATTTTTCTCTTCCGGTTCAAATTAAATTTGATGAAAATCTTTTAAATGATGATATTGGCAATGAAAACTTTATATCTTCTGTTGAAAAATGGGATGACAAAGAAACAGTTAATTTAAGAAAAAAGTTTGCAAAAGATTTTTCAATTATTTCAAAGTCTGATCAAAGGAGCGCTCATTGATAAGTTATGAAATACCTATTACGGTAATGTCAATTTTCGCTAACGCAGTAATGATATTTACATTCTATTATGTATGGGCAACTAAAACTACTCCATCGTATGCATCTACATTGTTTTATTTTTTTAATTTTGCTGGTTTTATTTACATTTCTATAGGATTTAAAGATCAAATAGTTCCTCTAATTAAAAGTGGTGGTCAATTAATTTTTGTTTCTTATGTTTTGGTGGCAAGTTTTTTAGTGGATAGATATTTAGAAATAAAAAGAAAAAGAGACGAAGAAATCGATGAAAAGAAAAAATAATTTTAAGATTATGGATTTTAATAATGAGATATGTATTTACTGCTCAGGTAAAGGCAAGGTATTAGTTACTAGAGAATTAGCTAAAATTGGTAAGTTTCGTCTAGGTAAAGATAAGCTGCAACGTTGCCCGGCTTGCAAAAAAAGTAAAAAGAGAATGATTCAAAACATATTTGAAAATCAACTAACAATTCACTAATGCCATTAATAACAACAGATAAAATTGAAATCTCAATAGAAAAACAACCAAAAACTAGTGATTGTAAATGGTTTGTAAGAATAAGAGTTGAAAATCAAATGAATACCAAGTCAATTTTATTTATTAAAACAAACGAGTCTCCCTTCATTAATTTTATGAAAAATAAAAATAATATGATCTATAAATCAAAAAGTGTTCAAGATGAAATTATTAAAAAAAAATAAAAATAAAATTATTTTACTTTCTAACTATGTTTCAGGTTTTGCACATGAAAAGTTCTTTCAATCTAAAATATTAATTCAAAATAAATGGGACCAATTTTATGAAATACCACAGAAATGGGTTGATGATATTAAAGATATTGAATTTAATGAACTTCTTGCTTCATCGATTGGGCCTTTAGCTTTATGTTTTGGATGGAAAAGAAGACATAAAGAAGAGTTTTCAGAATTAGCCTCAGGTGTTTTGGCTTCAAGCTTTGTACACGGTGAACCTGTTTCATCGGTAACAGCCATTGTGATTTTAGCTCATAGATATTCGAATACTAAAAATCTGACAGAATTAAGAAACCTTAAATGGGGAATGATTAAAGGTGGCATTAGTGTTGGAGCTTTTACTTTAACTACGAAAGTCATGGGCTTATCTTTAATGAGCTTCTTAGTAGGTGTTTGTATTGCATACACAGTTAGAAAAACAGCAAGTAAACTTCGTATGTTTGAATACATTAAATATTTAAAAACTTTAAAATTAAGATTTCCTAAGCTTAAGAAAGAAATTTCAAGAAGGGATTTCCTAAAACTAAATATATTTACTT
>JAQBUY010000088.1 GCA_027623775.1 Pseudomonadota bacterium | reverse complement strand
TGTTAACGCAAGTATCTTAAACAAAGGCGACGGGACATATTCTCTGGTTGTTAGAACGGACACTGGTGTAAACAATGCCATTAAGATGACGGTTTCAGAAAATGCAAGTGATACTGGTTTATCAACTTTCGATACCACTTCTGATAACTCAACCCATCAAAAAACGGCAGCTACTGACGCTTCTTTAATTATCGATGGTGTAAGTGTGAATAGATCATCTAATACAATCACAGATCTATTTGATGGATATCAATTTGATTTAACAGCCACAACTACCAGCTCCTTTAGGGTTTCTTCTCAACTTGATAAAACAACAGCACTAGCCTCTCTAAGAGAATTTGTTGATGTTTTAAATAGTACCCGAACGACTTTGAACTTACTAACACGGCAAGGTTCCGATACTGTTGAAGCAGGGCCATTATCAAAAAATGTAGCTGTTAAAAATATAGTTAACAGAATTAGTTCTATAACAACAGGTGCAATAGTTGGATATGGTGATAAAGATTTATACTTGTCTGAATTAGGCGTTAGGACAGAAATGGACGGTACGCTTACTATTAATGAGGCAACATTTAATTCACAATTAGATCTTGATTCCAATGTCTTTGATGCGATTTTTACAACAATGTTTTCATCAGGGTCTTCTTATTTAAAGGTTGAAGGCTCAAGTGCAACATCAAGTCCTACACCAGGCAAATATTCTTATATCAATGATGGAAGCACTGTGAAACTTGATGGCATTGCCATGACATCTGCTACAGATAGCTCTGGAAACACTTATTATGTCTCAAGTGGAATAGCAGAAAATACTGGTGGCATTAAAATAACTGAATCAGAAACTGTTTCTAGCACCTATGTATATTATGGAAAAAGTTTAATAGATCAACTTACTGAATATATAGACTTAAGTCTTTCTACGACCGGAACATTAAAGAAAACAGAAAATACTGCTGCTACTGACTTGCTTAACTTGAATGTAGATTTGGCGGATGTCGATGAAAAAGTAGAAGCATTAACAGCAAGATACAAACAACAATTTTCTACCATGGAGTCAGCTGTGACTAGTCTTAAATCAACTGGAGAATATCTGACAAATATGATGGATTCTTGGAATAGTGATAAATAATTATAAGTATTATCGATTTTAACTTTCTATTCTAAAACTATTTTTGGCTTATTCCTTGCAGAATAGTCAATGATATTTTTTATATTATTAAGGTTTAACAGGTATGAGTTTTTCATCAATCTCAGTAGATAAATCAATAATGAAAGCTAAATCTTTCATCAAAAAAGGAGACTTGAAAGAAGCTCAGACTATTTATGAAAAGATTTTAAAAAATTATCCTCAAAATATAAGAATTCAGAAAGCATTACATGCAATCAAATCAAATACAACTAGCTTTAAGACCATTAATGTTACTCAAGAAATTATCGACCAACTTCTTAATCTATATAATCAACAGAAATTTGAAGAACTACTCGAGCAGGCTGACAAGCTTCTAGGAAAATATTCTAACTCACATTTAATTTGGAATATAATTGGAGCAGCACATCAAGCTTTAGGAAGGTTTGATGAAGCTTTTAAAGCTTTTAAACAAACCGTAACCATAAATCCAAATTTTGCTGAAGGATATAATAACTTAGGCATTGTTTTAAAGGAACAAGGCAAGTTAGATGATGCTTTAGATGCCTATTATAAAAGTTTATCAATAAAACCAAGTTATGCAGAGGCTTGTTTTAACATGGCTATTGTTTTTAAAGCACAGAAAAAAATAGAAAAATCAATAGAATTTTATAAAAGGGCAATTTCTTTAAACAAAAATTATACATCAGCTTATAATAACTTGGGGTTATTATATAAAAATCAAGGTAAATATGAAAAAGCTAACGAAGCTTATAAAACAGCGCTTTCTATTAATCCTGATTATTTAGAAAGTTTATATAATATAGCTGTAATCTCAAAACACTATGGAAGGATAGATGAGGCATTAAATAGATTTAGAAAAGTTTTGTTGTTAAACCCTAATCATGTAGAATCATTGTTAAACATAGGTTTAATCCACAAGGATATTGGTGATGATTTTAGGGCTCTTGATTTTTATAAAAAAGCAATCTTGATAAAACCTAATTACTATCAAGCATATAACAATATTGGAATAATTAAAGCTGAGCAAGGAGATATTCAATCAGCTTTAAATTTATTTAATAAAGCATTAAGCATTAAACCTGATTGTATAGATCCACTAAATAATATTGCTTCAGTACAAGTGATAAAGGGTAAAAGAAAAGATTCTATAGCTTTTTTTGAAAAAGTGATTGCTCTGAAACCTAATCATGAAGCAGCTCGAGTAGCAAAACTTCATCAGCAAGCCCATATTTGTGATTGGCAAGGTATTGAAGATGAACGTTCCTGGATTCCTAAGCTAGGGATTCATAAACAAGAGGTGATACCATTTGACTTATTATCTCTTGAGGATTCACCAGGTAGACACAAAAAACGCTCTGAACTTTACTGCAAAAATAAATTTTTACAAAAAACAATACCATTTGACCTTAAAATTAAAGAAAGACATAAGCCCATACACGTTGCTTATTTTTCTTCTGATTTTAGAGAACATCCAGTTGCTTATTTAATTGCTAAAGTTCTTGAACAACATAATAGAGAAAAGTTTAAAGTATATGGTTATTCAATTAAAAAAATAGAGAAAGATCATTTACATAAAAGGCTGGTCGGATCATTTGACGTTTTTAGAGAGTTGGGAGATTTGAGTGATAAGGAGGCAGCTTTATTATCTAGAGAAGATGGGATTGATATTGCTATCAATTTAAATGGTTATACTCAAAATTCACGAACTGGTATTTTTGCTTATCGTGCGGCTCCTATTCAGATAAATTATCTCGGGTACCCAGGAACTCTAGGGACTGATTTTATGGATTATATTATTGCTGATAGAACTCTTATCACTAAAGACACAGAGCAATTTTATTCTGAACGACCAATCTATTTACCAGACACTTACATGCCAACTGATAATACTAGGCAAATTTCTAAAAAATTAATGACCAGAAAGGAAATGGGCTTACCTGAAGATGGTTTTGTTTTTTGTTGTTTTAATAATAATTATAAAATTACATCAGAAGAATTTGAAATATGGATGCGTTTATTAGGTAAAGTTAAAGATAGTGTACTTTGGCTTCGTAAATCAAATGAATGGTCAGAAAATAACTTTAGGAAAGAAGCACAAAAAAGAAATATTAATCCCTCAAGACTAGTTTTTGCAGGTACCGCAATAATGGAAGAACATCTTGCCAGACATAAACTTGCAGACCTATTCCTTGATACTTTTAACTTTAATGCACACACTACTGCAAGTGAAGCGCTATGGGCAGGATTACCAGTAGTAACAAAAATAGGTAAAGGCTTTGCTGCGAGGGTTGCGGGAAGTTTGTTGAAGGCCATCGACCTAAGTGAGTTAATAACAGAAACCAATGAAGAGTATGAGGCATTAATATTAGAGTTAGCAACTAACGAAAAAAAACTTTTAACAATAAGAGAAAAGTTAAAAAGTAATCGTCTATCAAAACCACTTTTTAACACAGAACTTTATACAAAAAATTTAGAAAATGCTTATCTCGAAGCATACAAAAACTATTCTCAAGGAAATAAAACAAAAATTATAAATGTTATTTTAGGAGCATAAAATGGATGATATTTTTAGAACTAAAGACCAAATTCAACTTAACTTTAATGATGGAACAACTTCAATAGTGGATGAAAGAGTAGCCAAATTAATTGGTGATTTACAAAATTCAAACTCTAAATCACTTCCTTTCTTTTTTGATTTAGGGAGAGCATTAAATAACTATAGTGATCTTATTATGTATTTTTATGCATATATTTTGCTGAACCGCAAATCATCAAAATCCCAACTTTTCCAAGATTTATTTGTAGCATTTAATCTTAACGAAAAAAGAAATGGCACTTTTTTAGAATTTGGAGCAACAGATGGGGTTAATCTATCTAATTCATTTTTATTAGAAAACGGTTATGATTGGAAAGGTGTTTTAGCTGAGCCAAGCCCTCAATGGCATAATAGTTTAAATAAAAACCGTCCTAATTGTAAAATTATCAATGAGTGTATTTATCCTGAAAGTGGAAAAGAATTAGATTTTTTTGTATCAAACACTGGAGAATTATCTACTTTAGAAGAATATAGATATTCTGATGTACAGTCAATGCCAGGAAATACCGAAGGAAGAAATATTGGAGGTTATACTACTAAGGTTTTATCAATTTCTTTAAATGACGTCTTTATAAAATATTTCAATTCATCCCCAATAGATTATATGTCTGTAGACACAGAAGGAAGCGAACTTGATATTCTTAGAAATTTTGATTTTCAAAAATTTGGGCCTAAGATTGTTACAGTTGAACATAATTTTACAGACCAACAAAAAAAACTAGATGAGCTGTTTGCTAGTAACTCTTACGTTAGACATTTCAAAGAACATACTCAGTTTGACGCATGGTATGTACGCCAGTAGTAGTTACATAAAAGCTCTATACTTAGTTTAAGTATTTTTGAACCTTTTTGAATAGGTAAATAATGGTCTAACCTTAATACTACACTTAAATAGTGTTAATTATTACATGGGTTCTGCTTCATTTATGTGTAATTATAATCTAACTATAAGAACACTTATATGTATCAATTTAAATGA
>JAQBUY010000087.1 GCA_027623775.1 Pseudomonadota bacterium | reverse complement strand
ACTTGCAAGTAAACATTGGGACATAAATCCATGTAAAGTTTTAGCTGAGTTTCATGATGAAAAGAGGGGTTTTTTATACCTATATTATTCAAGAGATATAATTGTAAATAAAATGAAAGAGCAAGGCAATACTTGGCAAGATCCAGATGTTGTAAGTTCTTCAAATTTAAAAAACACTCTATTAGCTCAATGTACGAACACACCTGATCTATCAGAAATTTATGACAACTTATTTGGTTATGAAGGATCAGAGGTTTATTTCATTGATCCCAATAATGAAAAATATTCTGATATCCTTAAAAAAAATCAAGGCAAAACGATTAAAGATTTAAATGCATTATGTGACAATATTATAGTCATTGGATTTTTTCAAGACGATCAAAGACACAACTTGGCTTGGAATAAATTATTTGTTAATAGCCCAATAGACTTTCCATTATCAGACAACTTTGGAATTATATGTATTGCTAAAGATGAAGGTCAAATAATTAATGAGCTAAACAATATAGAAAACCAAAGCAAAGAAGTTGCAGATATTTCACCTAATTTTAAAGAAGATAACAAAGCTACTAAAATATCCATGTTTGATTACAGTAAAGAAAGTAACAATCTTTATTTAACTAAACTGATTAATTCAATTATAGAAAGTAATTATTATAATAATCTTAAAAGTCTCAAAGTTTATAGAGATAAATTTGATGGAAGTTTAACTGATAAGAAGTTTCTACCAGCACCACCTGATTACAAGATTAATAAAGATGAGGTTAACCACCCTATATTAGGAGTTATATTTCACATTTTAAAAACAGAAGAAAAAAATAGATGCGGTTTTCAAATATATTCAATCAATAAACAATCATCTTTGAGTGAGAAATTAAGCTCTGGTGATGTTATTTTAAACGTAGCATCAAAAGTAGAAGCAGAAACTCTTAAGGGAAAATATGAACTTGAGCTATCTTATAAGTCGGTACCAGGGGGTGTTCAGAAGAGATTTAAAGAAAAATTAATAAAATTAATTGATGAAAATAATGAAATTATTTTAATTGTTAAAAAGTCTAACTCTAAAGAAATAGAATTTATTGAAATCACAAAAGATCAAATTTCAAAAGATCAACAACAAGTTCATCAATCATTTAAAGAAATACAATCTCAACGCCAAGAAATGATTAATAATCTTACTGACAATATAACTTTTGAAGAGAAAAACTTGGATGATGTAACAAACGAAATGAGCATAGGTACGGTGATGGAGCATGAAAAAGATAATTGCTATATCTTCTTTAATGAAACCAACCAACAAATTCAAAAATTTAGAGAAAATCCTACAGAAGACCATGTAATGATTAATAACTTTGTTGGATTTTCAAACTTAAGATTAAGTGATGGCAAAATGGCAGATCATTCAATGATTACAGAGATTAATGGTTATAGAAGTAAAAGAATATTGGAAGATTATAAAGAAAAGTACTTTAGTCCTTATATAGGTAACGATGTAATTGAGATGAACTCAATTGTTAGTAAATATCTAGCAGCAGGTACATTTGATATTAAAAATACAAAGCTAATTGATTTACTCTTTAGTAGAACGCACACTATTAAAGCCCACACACTAGTTGACAAACAGTTAACAGCTACATTCTGTGAATTAGAAAAATACTTTCAAAACAAAAATGAAACCTTAATTGGAATAATTGACTATGAATTTGATAAGGATCAAAGACGTAAAATTAAAAACATATCGATTAATCCTAAACAAACAGAAAATGTTAAATTAGATCAAGGAGATCGATTAATAACTATTGCAAACTTTAATGATTTAGAGATGGTAAATCAAAGTAGATATTTGCATATATTATAATAAACTAATGACTAAGTATGACCTTAAAAATAAGCTAAGATTACAATTAAGTGATGATATGAGAGAATTTGCATCAGAATTTAAAAATTGGAAATTCGGCATCGAAAGCAGTTTCGGAAAACTTGAAGAAGATGTCACTACGTTTTTAGATAACACCATACAGAGCAAATTTATAACAGAAGAATATGACAACAATCAGTGGTTTGATGGTGAGATGACATTTAAGGAGAAGAATTAAAAAAATGACAGACGAGAAAAAATACACATTATTAATATCATATCCAAAACGTGAACCAAAAAATTATTTTTTTTACAGCAACGAGAAGTTTTGGGTGAGGTATTTGCCGTTAGCAAGATGGGAGAGAGGTTGTTTTGCGACAGATGACATAAGTGACATTGAAATTTTATTAGATAGTTTTAAAGAAGCAGAGTTTGTTTTGCCAATTAAAAATAGAGACACGTTACAAACCATCGACAAAACTGCGAGATACAACAGGTTTGTTTTTGCTGAATACGATGAGAGAGTTTGGGTGCAGAAAAAGGGCACTCATATTCAACAAGCATACAATGATGATGATGAGGTTTTTTGGGTTAATGATTTGTTTCACATTGAAGATTGCAAAGACAAAGAAGTAAAAGATTTATTGGAAAAGATAGAAGAAAAAATAAACAATAATGAAGGTGGTAATGAAGAAAATTTTCACAATATGTTAGACGAAATAACAAACAGTGAATGGAATAGTTACATTGAATGCACTGATGAAAAACTTGAAGATTACATCTGTGTAGAAAACACCAACGTCACCACTCGTTTATTTAAAGGTGATGTAAACGAGAATTTGTGGCAAGATGAAGAAAAGCAAATAGAAGACATAAAAGGCTCAATCAGTTTTGAAGAAGAAATAAAAAAATTAGACGAAGAAGAAATAGCAAAGAAAAAATGACAGATAAAAAATTAAAGGATATTACCAGTGAAAAGTTAGTGGAGATTTATGGTAAAGTTTTTAATCAAGATTACAATGTACCTAATTATTATTTGGAAGTAGATCCAGAATTAAAAAAATTAGATTCAAGACATGAGGGAGTTTCTGATGCCTGGATAGCAGAAGTATTTGATGTGATAGGAGTCGAATATTGGGATGATAAGATTTCAGATATTAAAATAAGCGAGCATTTAGGCAAACAAATCAAAATTGTTTCTGAGTTAATAGAGAAAATTGAAAAAGATGAAGAAACCCATAAATCATTTGAAAATTCACTTTATAAGCATGTAGGGATAGGTGCGTCAGTAGAATTTTTAAAAAAAAACCTTAGTTACTTAAAGGATCGTTTTGAAATTTGGGAAGGTGATATAGGGGATCTATAACCAATGACAGACGAGAAGAAATTCAACAAAAAACAACAAAAATTTTTAGATGATTTTCAGAAATTAAGTGATTGGCATCACTATGAATCTTCATTAAAAATTGAAAAATTAATTCATAACTGCAGTTTTACAAAAAAAGAATTAGAAGATTTGTTAAACGATTCAGAAGCAAAAAAATATTTTGGAAATGACGAATTTTTGTATAATGAAATTAATGGCATTATGCCAATTTTTCACTGTAAAAGATTTAAAATTAGAAATATTTGGGAACACACATATTTTAAAGACAAGAAAACAAAAAAAAATGCTGTTGTTTGTGAAAGAAAAATTGAATGTCGTCCACCAAAATCAATTGACGATTATAAAAACAATGGCGGCGATTTAATACACGACTATGAATCTGTCGAATGGAATTTAAAAGAAGATGAAAATGATATGCCATATGAAGGTGGTGAGTATAAATGCGAAGAAATTGACGATGTTGGTGATTGGATTGGTATAATATGTGAAAAATATAATTTAATAAATGACGAAACAACAGTAGACAGAATAAAAGTAGAGTGGGAAGACGGTACTTTTGAAGAATGGGATAAAGATGAATTATTTGAATCAACATATCCTTCTCCATATGAAGAACGAGATAAAAAGTGACAGACGATTTAAATTTACACGTAGAAGCAATTAGAGCTTTATTTGAAAAAAGATTCAGTGGAGGTATCTCTTAATGCCTCCAAATATTATAAAATCCCATATTCTTGCAAAAGATATTTTTAAAACTGAAAAAATTCAAAATCCATTAAATTATCTTAATTTAAAGATAGGATTAAAGGCCAGCAAAACGAACCTTGAAGGAACAAGTATTTATGAAAAAGAAAGATTTGAGAGTTGGGGTTTATATTTTATTTTTTTTAAAAAAAAACTAATCTATATTGGTAGCTGGTGTGGTGACTATGAAAAGAAAACAAGAAAAATAAAAAATCGCGTTAGTAATCAAAGATGGCTAAAACATTTAAAAACTGATACGGCTCGATTTTTACCCCTAAACTTCTTAGGAAAATCTGAAAAAAAACAGGATAAATTAAAAATTAAAAGTAAAAGTGAACTAGAAGATTTTTATAATCAAAAAAAAAATCAAATTAAAAAAAAATATCCAAAAAAATTGTTTAACGCATCATCAATTTATGAAGATATAATTGAGAATGTATTAAAAATTAATATAGATTTTAACAATAAAAAACATCTTCAAATATTATATAACTCTGGTGCCGATCAATCAGTTAACAGATTTAAAATTGCAGATACTTTTTGGAATAGTGATTTCAAAAATAGAGATGAAAATAACATTTTAGATGATTTTGAATTTGTATATTTTAAATTTGAAAATTTTATAAATTATATACCTTTAAATTTTTTAGACGGTAATTTAATAAAAGACAGTAAAGTAAAAAATAAAATTGCAAAAAAATTTTGTTTAGAATTTGAAAAACCATTTATTAAAAA
>JAQBUY010000086.1 GCA_027623775.1 Pseudomonadota bacterium | reverse complement strand
TAGAATATTAAAACGACCAATGTTTAGAATAGGTGGATCTGCAAATAATGGAATTATGTCCATGGCAGCACCTAGAAAAAATTATTCAGAAGGATCACCTAAAGAGCAAAGAGTGACTAAATCAGCAGAAGAATATGCTAGAATATTTGAAAATTTTGCTGGTACTGGCCCCAGTGTGCGAAGTGATTTAGGAGATATGTTAATTTCAGGAGGACTAAATTTATTATCTGGAAAAGGTGCAGGTAAAGGAACCTTAGGAGCACTCGCTGAATCTTATAGCGATCCTTATCAAACATTTTCAAAAGCAAGATCTGCAGAAGACGCACTTAAAAGACAACTTAGAGTGTCTGCGGCAACTCAAGCAATAAGTTCAGATGAAGCTAAAGAAGCTGCTGCAGCAAAAGCGGCATCGGATTTAGCACAGGTAAGAGCAAAAGCAAAACAAGAGGGTATTTATTTAAAACAAGAACCTCCAGAAAGAGTTTTTAATGATTTATATAGAATATACACTGATCCAAAAGATGTAAGTTCATATAACAGATCTATCACAACAGATTATCCAGAGAGTATGGCATCATACGGGGCTTATATACTACCTGCTGCTAAAAAAATAGGAATAACTATTAGTGGAACAGTTCCAAGTCAAGTAAAAGAAGGTCAAAGAGAATTTTTTTATGACCAAATGGTGGCAGGTCAAAATTATTTTGATCCTAGAACTAGCAATATAGTTAGAAGAGATCCTGAAACAAATATTGTTACCGAGATTAATCCTTATACCGGTGAAAAAATTGGTGAACTACAATTAAGTATTCCATCTAAAATAAAAAAATAAAGGATAAATGGCTGATCCTTTTGCTATTATTAAAGAACAAAAAGTTGCAGGTTCCTCAAAAGAAGAACCAGAAAATTCTGTTGGACAATTTCAAGCAGGATTAGCAGGTATAGCATCCGGTCTATTAAAAATTCCAGAAGGTTTTGTATCGTTAGGTGCAGAACTTATGGACGCAACAGGCCTGACAACTGAAGCAGCTGCTAATGTAGAATTTGTTTTTGATAAAATTAATCCATTTGAAGAAATTGCAGAACAAAGAGCAGTAGGTAAAATTTTAGAAGCAATAGTTTCTGTTGGAGTTCCTGCAGGTATCGGAGCAAAAATTGCAAGTAAATTAGCAACTAAAGCTTTACAAGCAAAAAGAACAGGAAAGTATGTAAATATAAGAAGTTTGAATGTTAAAAAAGGATTGGAACAAGTTAAAAAATTAAATGGTGCATCAAGAGTAAAACGTTTTGGTGCAGCTGTCGTAGGGGGAGCGGTAGGTGAAACTTTTGTGGGGGATATTGAAAATATTGGAACATTTGGGGATGCTTTTAAAATTGGGCCTACTCAATTAGATGTAGAAGAAGATGTAGATTTCAAAGGAGAAAAACCAGAAGATACTCAAAAAGATGCCACAAGAAAATTGTTAAACAGAGTTAAATTTGGTGCGGATTCTGTTTTATATTTTCCATTTACTTATGGATTAGCATTAGGAATAGGTAAAGTTGGAAAATTTGGAAAAGATTTAGCTTTTAGTTCTTCTAAAATTAATAAAACTATCAATCAAATTGCAAGTTATGTAAGACCAACATCAAATACACCAACTGAACTATTTTTAGCTAAAAATAAAGAACTAGCAGGACAAGCATCAGACGCAAATTTTGCCATGGAACAAGTTAAAAGAATAGATCAAGAAGTAGGTAAAATGTATCCAACAATAAAAAAATTTTTTAATAAAACATTGAGAGAAGATCAAAAACAAGCAAAACAAATTTTTTATAAAGATTTAAAAGAACTTATGTTTGAGGGTGATTTATCAAAAGAAATGGGAAACACTGCTATTGTAAAAAAATTACAAAAACAAATGGGAAATGCAGGTTTAAATCCTGAGTCTCAAAACGTTGTATTTGATGCTGTTTATAATTCAAGAAAAAAATTTGTTTCTTTGTTAGAGACAATAAGAGAAGGAAGCACTTCTAAAGTTATGCTCCCAAAAGATATTGGAAATATGTCTGGTTTATTAGGAGACAGAGTTAAATTAATGTTAGGAAACACTTATAAGATTTTTCAAAATCCTTACGTAGACAGTTTAACAGGATTTAAACCAACTGAAGAAGCAATAAATAAAGTAAAAGAAATATTAAAAAGACATGCTGCACGAAATGGAAGAGATTTAACAGAAGATCAATTAGATTATAGAATAAATGAAATATTAAAAAACGCAACAAAATTTACAAAACAAATACAACTTCCTTCAACTAAATTTACAAATGATAGTATAGGTGCCATAACTCCTGATGTAAGAAAAAATTTTGTACAAACTTTAAGTAAAAAAAATAAAAATGGTGTTCCTGAAACTGAAATTATAGGAAAAGGAAGTAAAGCTTTTAGAGCATTATATGGCGAAGTAGATGATGCAAGATTATCTATTTTTAATGGAATAGGACTATTGTCTAGTTTAGCAAAAAGAACAGAATTTATTGATGATATATTAAAAACTAACGATGAAGCTTTAGCAAAAGGAACTAGATCATTATTTTATACAGATAAAGCAGAAGCAATTAAAAATTTAGGTGCAGGTGGTTTAAATAACATTGTTTCTTTGGATGACGCACTTAAAGGAATGTTTAAAGATGGAGTTTTAGTAAATCGTTTAAGAGGATTATATACAACAGAAGATATAGCAAATTCATTTCAAACTGTTGATAACATTAGCAATTTTTTTACAGGACCAAAAACAACTAAATTTGGACAATTTTTAACTGATGCATATAAATATACTGTTTTGTACCCTAAAGCATATGCACAACTTTCAAAAACAGTTTTATCTCCAACAACTCATGCTAGAAATTTTTTAAGTGCTACTGCATTTTCATTAGCTAATGGGACATTATTTGCAAATCCTATGTTAATCGCAAGAGCTATGAAAGATGCATCTAAAGTGCTTCAATTCGGTTTACGCTCACCAGAAGGAATGAAAGAATATAGAAAATTATTAGAAGGGGGTGTTCTTAACACTAACACACAAATGGGAGATTATTTAAATTTGTTAAAAGATATAAATTTAAATCCAGAAGGGGGTTTTACTACAAATATTTTTAATAAAATGCTTCAAAAATTATCTAGGATAACAAAACCTTTTGCAGATTTATATACACTTGAAGATGATGCTTTTAAAGCATACAATTATTATATTGAAAAAACAAGATTAGGAGATGCTTATACAAAAGCCGGAGTTAAAAAAACAATAAATGAAATAGAACAAGAAGCTATGGACATTGTAAGAAATACAGTTCCAAATTATGCTTACGTTTCTGATTTTGTTAAAAGTTTACGCCCACTTCCAGTAGCAAATTTTGCTTCTTTTCCTGCTGCCATTTCAACTAGCTCTGTTGGAATAGGTACTAGAATATTTAAAGAATTAAGACATTCTAAACCAGTTACAGGTTCAAGTATGACACCTATGGTATTTGAAATAGGAAAAGGTCTTGTAAAAAATGACAACCCTCTTTATGGAATAGGTATGAAAAGATTAGTAGGTTCTGCAAGTGCTTTTGGAACATTAGGGGTTGGAATTGGTGCAGGAATTAGCGCTATATACGGAACAACGGAAGAACAAGAAAGAGCGTTGGACAGATGGGTTGCACCTTACGAGATTGGAGATAAAAAATTTATCACTACTGACATAGACAAAAAAACTGGGAAGAAAAATTTTTATTATCAAAATTGGAGTAATAATAACGCTTATGATTATTTAGAATCCCCTTTTAGAAATTTATTAAGATCTGTTCAAAATGGAATAGAAACGGAAGATCAATTAATGAAAGGTTTTATAAACGGCATATCAGATGCTTTTTCAAAAGCAATTGACCCTTTTGTTTCAGAATCTATTGCACCTGAATCATTGATTGACATTTTTGTTAGAGAAGGTGTGACTAGAGAAGGTAAAAAATTATATACTGATCAAACTCCAACACCGGATAAAGTAAGAATTGCGTTAAAACATATTGGAAAAACAATAGTTCCTTTTTCTCAAGCTCAATTATCTAGAATTTACTATGCTGCACAAGGAAAACCCGATCCAAAAGGAAATATATACGAAATTGACAAAGAACTTTCTGGTGTATTGGGATATAGAGCAATTAAAATTGATCCAATTAAAGGATTGGACTTTAAAATCACAGAACTTAATAGAGCATCAAGTAATAGCACCGCAGTATTTACAGGTGGAGATGCTAAATTATTAAGTAGTCCAACAACAAAAGAAGAAATTATAAGACAATTTTATTTTGCTAATCAAGCATTATTTGACACTCAACAAAAGATGCATTTAGATTTAAAAGCTGCTAACAAATTTGAAGTAGAAGATTCAGAACTTGCACAAGTTTTTGAGAGAAGAAAAATATCATCAAAAGAATATGGACCATTATTTGTAGGTCAATTCAGACCTTATATACCATCTGAATCAGTTTTACAAAGAGCTAAAGAAAAAACATTAGAATTTAGCGCGGCAGATTCAACTTACAAAGATCCTTTTGCAGAAGCTCTTCCAGTTTTAATAGAAATGATTAACACTTTTCAAGGAGCAAACTTATCTAAAAGATTTAAACCTAAATTAGAAGATTTTATAAAAGAAGAAAAAGTTGAACCTTCTGGCTTTGATCCATATAGAACAGAGTTACCTCCACAACCAATGCCAAACCCACAAATAGTTACCCCTCCAATGCCTCAAGTTAGTTCTACAAATC
>JAQBUY010000085.1 GCA_027623775.1 Pseudomonadota bacterium | reverse complement strand
ATTCATTTCTGAATAAATGCTCTTATCTAAAACAGCAGCTGTTCTTATACTGCCACCATGATACTTATTAAAACTAATTTTAAAAATTTTAAAACCATTATTCTTTAAAAGATTTTTAATATTTTTAATTGTAAAATAAGATATGTGTTCGTGATAAATTTGATCAAATTTAAAATCTTTGACAGAATTAGCAAAATAGGGTTGTTCAAATATGAACATTCCATTATCGGTTAAAATATTTTTAACACCTAATAAAAAATTAGAAGGGTTATCAGCATGATTAAAAACATTATTTGCTATAACTAAATCATGTTTTCCATATTTTTCTTTAATTTTTTTACTTTCTGAATAATTAAAAATTAAATTTTCAGACTTTATTTTTTTTTTTTTTAGTAAATTTACCATAAAATTAGATGCATCTACGGCCAATACATTGTAATTATTTTTTAAAAATATTTCTGATAAATAACCATCATTAGCACCAATTTCCATCACATTACGAAATTTAAATCTAGAAATAATTTTTTTAGAATCTAAAAAAAAATCATTCCAATGTTTTCTTGAATAAGCAGAATTTGAAGAAGTATAAGAATAATCGATTGTTGAATATCTATCTTTTGGATTTGTAATATATTTTAATTGAATGAATGAACAGCTTTTACAAATTACTACAACAAGTGGATATAAAGGATCTTTCATACTCAATTCTTTTTTAGATATAAATCTATCTGCAAAGGAGTGAGGGCCTAATTTAATTATCTCTTTTAAGTCCTTTTTTTTACAACAAAGACATTTGCTTCTAATTTTCATCAATTAAATACTATTAATTAAATTACAAATTTTTTTAATTTGTTTCTTTTTTAAATTAATTGAAGATGGCAACCAAATACCCTGTTTACAATAAAAATTTGATACTTTTAAACCTTTGATGTGATTATAAATTTTTTGATTATTTATTGGAGGATAAACATCTCTTGTTACAATGTTGTTTTTACTTAAGATTTTTTTTATTTTACTCTTAAATGGAGAATAAAGGTCAAATGACCATGGTGTTTCATCTTTATTTCTTCTAAAGATTTTAATTTTATTGTTGTCTTTTAATAATTCATAATAAGTATCGTATAAATTTCTTTTGCTGTTTAATCTTAATTTTATTTCATCAAGTTGGCCTAACCCTAATACTGCCTGCATATCAGTTATTTTAAAATTATATCCAAGTGAATTATGTATATCCATTCCATTTCTGACTCTTCCAAAATCTTTGAACTTTCGTAATTTTTTTGCAAGTAAGTTATTATTCGTAGTTATTGCTCCACCCTGACCCATAGTAATTAATTTTGGCATACTAAATGAAAAAGATCCCGCCACACCATAAGTGCCTAGATGCTTTCCTTTATAAAAGCTACCTATTGAATGCGCCGCATCTTCAATTAAATAAATTTTGTTTTGTTTACATATTTTGAGTATTTCTAAAATATTTCCTGCCCTTCCATTCATAGAAGTATAAATTACAAATTTAGTTTTTTTAGTAATTTTTCGTTTTAAATCTATGGGGCACATGCATAAATTTTGTGAAGATATGTCTACTAAATTTACTTTAGCGCCTGCTAACAAAGGTGCATTTGGTGTTGCTACCATAGTATAATTAGAAACCAATACTTCATCTTCTTTTTTTATATTTAAGCAAGAAAGAATTGATGACATGGTCAAAGTTCCATTAGGATAAAGTATTACATTCTTTGATTTTAAAAAACTTTGAAATTTTTTTTCAAACAATTTTGTTTGGGTATGCTCAGTAAACCAAGAGCCTGAAATAATATATTTTTGAAGATTTTTTAAAGTCTTTTTATTAAAAGATGGTTCAATTTGATAAATCATTTATCAATTTTTTGATAATTTTTTAGCAATTTTTTTTGCTTCTTCAAGATTCATTCCATACAATTTTAAATCATTCAACAGCATTTCTCTACATAAGGCATTAAGATCATATTCTGGTTTCCATTTTAATAGTTTTCTTGCTTTTGAGCTATCCCCTTGTAAGCTTCTAACTTCTGATGGTCTCAAAAAATTCTTATTATTCGTCGTTACAAAATCTTTCCAATTTAAATCTAAAATTTTGAATACTTTTTTTATAAAATCCTCTATCGAATAATTTTTTCCAGTTGAGAGAACAAAGTCTTCAGGCTTTTTATATTGCAATATCATCCAAATACCTCTTACATAATCTTTAGAGTGTCCCCAGTCTCTTCTGGTGGATATGTCCCCTAAGTGTATTTTTTTTTCATGGCCACTTAAGATTCTTGCTAATGAGTGAGTAATTTTTCTAGTTACAAAATTTAATCCTCTTCTTGGTGACTCGTGATTAAATAAAATACCATTCGACGCAAATAATCCATGAGCTTGTCTAAAATACTTTGTGATGTGAAAAGCAGAAACTTTTGAAATTCCATACGGACTTTGTGGATTAAAAGAACTCTTTTCATTTTGCGGTGGAGGTGTTGAACCAAACATTTCACTTGATGACGCTTGGTAGAACTTACATTTTTTATGGTTTTTCAATATAGACTCTAATATTCGATATGTGGCGAGTGTATTTATGTTCAGGGTCGCTTCTCCAGTATAAAAACTTATACCCACATGACTCATAGATGCTAGATTATAAAATTCATGCGGTTTATATTTAATAATTAAATTACTAATACTAGAAGTATCGGTTAAATCCATGTAATGAAGATTTAATTTTCCTATTTTTTCATACTTATTAATAATATCCTGAATTCTTTCAATGTTTAATATGCTGGTCCTTCGGAGCAAACCATGAATTATATAATTTTTTTTTAATAACAATTCTGCAAGATATGATCCATCTTGACCTGTTATACCTGTAATAAAAGCAACTTTATTTTTTTTCATTATATTTAAAGTACATTTGGAAAATATTAGTCAACAATTTCATTCCGTCAAAAATTTTATTCACCTTGCTAACACCCGAGTGTCTTTTTCTTTCTTGAGATAAAACTTCTTTACAGTTGAAATCCTTATAGCATTTAATCAAAAATTCTGTACAAAACCTAAAATCTTGCTGCTTTAAATCCAATTTTAAAACATTTTTTTTTTTTCCCACAACATAAAGGAACAAAAGATCGGTTGTGTTTATCTTAAATAATAATCTCACCAATTTAGTAAAGAAAAAATTACCAAATTTTGTAATCATAGTATCGTCTTCGCTTTTATTGTTATCTAGATATCTTGAGCCAAAAGCAAAATCAGCACCATTTGATATTTTATCCAACATCTCTGAAATGGCCTCAGGATTAAATGAATTATCCCCATCAAAAATACAAAAATATTCATGTTGTAAGTTATTTAAACCATTTATAATAGAACCTCCAAAGCCTGAAATATTTGAACCATCTAGAATTATTCTACAGCCATGATCTTCGGCTATTTTCACCGTTTGATCGGTAGAATTTGCATCTAATAACGTTATATTTTTATAACCTTTACTTTTAAGTTCATTGATAACTTTTTCTATATTGCCCTCTTCATTTAAGGTTGGAATTAATATTTCAATATTATTTTTCATTTATGAGATCTAATAACATAATAGATTTAAAAGTAATCTTTAATTATTTAAAAAGTAGTGAATTTAATTAATAATAAGATTACAATATAAACTATCTTTGAGTATTGATTTGACAATATTATTGTATTATTAAGATTAAATAATCATTTAAAATCATATGACAACTTTAAGTTTTAAATTTAATAAAAATAGTACACTCGTATTGGTTCTTTTATATCTATTCTATCTATTGGGTTTTATCTTAGATGAAGATACCAATGGTGGGGCAATAATTGACTACATGGGCTACCAGTCAATAGCTAATGATTTTATCTCAAATTTTAATCATACTTTTTTAAATTTTGATCAATATGGTGAAAGACATGCCCCAACCTTAATAATTATTTTATCTTTTTTTTATAAGCTAAATATTGATGACTATACCATAAGATTAATAAATCTACATCTATCAATAATTTCAATTATTTATTTTTATAAATGTCTACTTCTCAAGTTTAACAACACTAACAAAAATTATTTAATTTTAATATCAGCTACTTTGCTTTTGTCGCCATCTTTTAGATCCTTAAGTATATGGCCTGACAGTAGAATTTATGGTTTTCATTTTTTTATAATCAGCACCTTTTTTTATTTAAAATTTGTTTACATAGAAAAAAAAAGTTATTTTTGTTATTTAAATATAATATTTTTAGCTATTTCCAGCTACTTTAGTCCTAATTTTTCTTTATTTTCAATATTTTTTTTATACCAATTTTATAAACATTTTAAAATATCTGGAGAAATATTAGCTTGTGTTATTTTAAATTTAATTTTAGCAATACCTGCTTTTTACTATTTATTTGTTCTTGATGTATTTTTTCTTAACTCTGGTGGAGTGCCAGGATCTGACATCGTTAATAAATTAGGGATTCCAATACAGTATAATATTTCTAATAAAATATTAATTATCTCCTCTATTATTTTTTTTTACTTTATCCCATTTATGATGATTAAAAGAAAATTACTAATTTACGATAATACTATTAATTTAAAAAGCATCTTCTTATTGATACTATTTTTTTTACCAGTAATGCTTACTTTTAATTATGATCCTGATCTTACAGGTGGGGGAATTTTTTTACATTTATCTCAATTTTTATTTAATAATAACCTATTATTTTATTTAATATCTTTATTTGCAATTTTAGTAATTTTTAAATTATGTAGATATAATTTTAATAATTTTTTTATAATTACGA
>JAQBUY010000084.1 GCA_027623775.1 Pseudomonadota bacterium | reverse complement strand
CTTCATAAAAATTACCTATAAGTACTAATTGATTTGCTAGAGAATTGTCTATTATATTTAATTTTAAGCTTATATCTTGTTCATATTTATTTTTTGGAAAAGCATTATTTATAAATATTAATTTATTTTTTGCTTCAATAGCATTTTTTTGATCATAATTTGGTTTTTTGATTAAAACATAGTTAGTCATAGCGTCTAAATAGTAAGCGTAAATAATATCTTTGTTCCCTGGGTAATATTTGATGAAATTCTGTGCATCAGCTCTTGTTTTTTCATATTCTCCTTGAAGAAAATATATATATGAATTTAATAGCCTTGCTTTTGCTGAATAGGGGCTATTGGGATAAAAAATTTGTATTTTATTCATTTCCTCAATTGCTTTTGATAGTTCGTTTTTTTCTATTAATTGATTACCTAAATTAAATAATTCATAGTCTTTTTTTGTGTTATTCTCATATGTATTTAATTTTTCTTCCAGACTTGTTGATTTACTACAGGACAAAACTAAAAAAAAACATAAAATAATTAGAATCTTGTTTCTCATAATATGAATTATAGTACTAGAAATATAAACAAAATAGTTAAATTTATAATTATTCATTATACTGGTATGAAGTCATTTAAATTAGCTTTTAATAGACTTAACTGTCTTAATTCAGAGGTTAGTTGTCATTATCTAATTTCTAGAAATGGTAAAATTTATAATATCCTTAATCCTGAAATTAAAGCTTGGCATGCTGGATATTCTGAATGGAAAACATATAAAAATTTAAATGATTATTCCATTGGCATAGAACTTGAAAATAAAGGTCATGAATTTGGATATACTGAATTTACAAAACTGCAGTACAGTTCTTTAAATAAACTACTTAATTCGCTTTGTTTTCGATTTAATATTAAGCCAATTGATATTTTGGGCCATTCCGACATTTCTCCATATAGAAAAAAAGATCCAGGAGAGTTATTTAATTGGAATTCAATTAATTCAAAAAAATATGCAAAAAATAAAAATATGCCTATATCTATAAATGCTATGTTAAAAAAATATGGCTTTTCTATTAATTATATAGATAAATTTAGATATCATTGCATATTGGCTGTAAAAAGAAAATTAGGTTATAAGGTGATAAATGACTCAATTAAAAAGAGTTTTATCAATGATTTTAAAGATTTAATTAATTAATTTTTAATATAAGTTCACATTGGGTAGCGTGCAATCGCTTTTAATTTATTAAAAGAGGAAAGTCTGAGCTCGTGTAGAAAGTGATAACGGATAACTTCCGTCGGGGGTAACTCTAGGGAAAGTGCAGCAGAAAAAAACCACCTTATATTTATATGAGGAAAGGGTGAAAAGGGGAGGTAAGAGCTCACCGGGCACTTAAAAAATGTCGTAATATGTAAACCCTATCACGAGTAAGATCAAATAGAGGCTAAAATTTTTTCTACAATTGGCCTGGGTTGATCGCTAGAGCTTTATAGTAATATAAAGCCAAGATAAATGATTGCAGGTTTTCTATGAAAATTACAGAACTCAGCTTATAGCTACCCATTTTAGTATTTTACTAATACCATTAAATCCCATATAATCCCAAAAAATACCATGAATATTTTCTTATCATCTTTTACAGGCACGATAGATAAGAAAAATAGAATATCCGTCCCATCACATTTTAAAAGTACTATTAAAAACTCAAAAGAAAAAATTTATATATTTAAATCTTTAAAAAATCCATGCTTAGAAATTTATTTGGAACACAAAATTAATTCAATCATATCTTCTGTAGAAGAAGAAGATTTTTTCTCAACAAAAAAAGATAATATTAGGACAGCTATTCTATCAGATTTAGAGGAAATAATAATTGATAATGATGGTAGATTTACTCTTAGGGAAGATCATAAAAAATTCTCTAAAATTACAACAGAAATAATTTTTATAGGAAAAGGTAATTACTTTGAAATTTGGGACTTGATCTCAGGGGTAAGGCATAAAGAAATTGCAAGAAAGAATATGAAATCAATATGAGTAATATTCATCAGCCTGTGTTGTTAAAAGAAATTATAGATAAGATTGATTTTAATGTATGTAATTTATTTTTAGATGGAACTTATGGAGGGGGGGGACATACAAATGAAATTCTATCAAAAGGCAGCAGTGTACTTGCACTCGATAATTATAAAAAATCAGAAATAATAGCTTTAAGCAATCAAAAGTTTGGAGGAAAATTTCATTTTTTTAGATCAAACTTTAAAGATATTGATAAAATTATATCAGAAAATAAAATAAAGAAAAAATTTGATGGCGTGTTGCTAGATTTAGGTTTTTCTTCTAATCAACTTGAAGATGATACGGTCGGACTTTCATTTAAAAATGACGTTCCTTTAAACATGAATTATGCAGATTATGAGATATCAGCTTACGATATATTAAATGATTATACCGAAGAACAATTAACTAAAATATTTAGAGAATACGGAGAAATTTCAAATGCTAAAAAACTATCTAATTTCATTTTAGATTATCGAAAAAATAAAGAAATTAAATCCACTTTCGATTTCATTGATTTATTAAGTAAATCCAGAGTTAATTTTGGTTCAAGTAAAATTAATTTTGCAACAAAGCCATTTCAAGCAATTAGGATAGAGGCCAATAAGGAATTAGAAAATTTAAGTGAGTTTTTATTTAAAATTAATAATTATTTAAACAATAATGCTCTTATATTTATTATTAGTTTTCATAGTCTAGAAGATAGGATTGTAAAAAACTCATTTAAAATAAACTCAATTAAAAAAGATTCATCATTTCAAGATGGCCAGTCATGGGGATATGAAATACTAACAAAGCGACCAATTACTGCTTCTAAAGAAGAGTTAAGCCGCAATCCTAGATCTAGATCTGCAAAGTTGAGAATAGCGAAGTATAAATGTTAATAAAATATTGCCTAAAATTTCTTATTATACTTATGGCTTTAACAGTCTTTCTATTATTTAAAAATATAGCTAAAGATTCTGAGGAAAATATAAGTCAATTAAATAAAGAAATAAATAAGGCAAGTAACCAACTACAAAAAAAAGAAGAGTTTTTTGCAGAGGAAATAAAATTAAAATTAAAACTGAATAATAGAAAATATGTAAATTCAGAAAGTATTTTAATTGAAAATTATTTAAATGAAAAAATGATAATAGTAAGAGTAAATTATGATCAGAAATCTAATTAATGAAACTGATTATAGTATCATAAAGAAGACTAATAATTTATATTCCATATTTCAAGTTGTTGTATTTTTATTTTTTATAATAATTTGCATCAAACTATTTCTGATAATATCCAAACCTGAATATATAAAGACTAATAAAATTGAAGAGTTAATCTCGCCAGTTTTATTGGATACTAATAATAATATTCTTGCTCAAACTCTTATTGATCACAGAATACAAGTAAGTAAATTTGATAAAAATAATTATAAAAATATGCAAAATCTTATTAATGACATTCGTGTAATTAAGCCAACTGTTGCTGAAAAAATTAATGAACTTACTAATAATTTCTTTTTTGTAGATAGATCGCCTAATGAAAAACAAATTTTAGAAACTATTTATCTAGGAAATCCAGAAATTAAATTTGAAAAATTTTATAAAAGACATTATCCATTTATGCAATATACAAACAATTTAATAGGACAAATGAATATTGATAACGAAGGAAAGTCTTTAATTGAAAAGTATATTAATTCATATAATCAAAATTTAAATCTATCAATTAATATAGATTTACAAAAAGAAGTTCATGATCTTTTATCTGAAGAACTTAAAATATATGATGCTAACTATGCTCTTTTTATTCTAGTTGATTTATTAAAAGAGGAAATATTAGTTAATTCCTATGTCCATAATAATAATTACTTAGATACAAAGTTTGATGTATCAGTTATGCCTTCAATTAATCACATGTATGAATTCGGTTCAGTATTTAAACCTATTACTGTTTATTCAGCATTAAATAATGGCGTTTTAGATCTTGATGAATATTTTGATGTAATTAAGCCATTAAAATATTTTAGTGGTGATAAATTTATAACTGATTTATTTCCTGTTAAAGTACCTATACAAACTAAAGATGTATTAAGAGAATCTTCAAATATAGGGGCTGTTTTAATTAATAGAAAATTAGATTGTAAAAAACAATTTAAAGTTGATTTAGAACAGCTAGGTTTATTGTTACCCGTTAATATTATGGATCAAATAAAATCTGTAAATCCTCTTGAACCAAAGAGCTATACTCGTAAAGGTAATTATTGTGATAATTTAGCTTTTGGTTATGCCTTATCTGTATCACCTATAAATTTAATTAACGCCTATGCGCGAATGATAACAGGTAAAATTGACTTTAAGGCGAATATAATAAAACAGAAAGATTTTAAAGATTTAATCTTGAATGCAATTTCAAGTGATATTAATAAATTACTTTATTACGCCAATGAATCTAATCACAAATTGTATAGAAGTTGTTTAGTTGCTGGTAAGACAGGTACTGCAGATGATAAAAGTATACAAAAATCGATAGATCAGAAAAAAACTTTAAATAACGTCACTTACATTTCGTATTTTCCATATAACCAACCTAGATATCTTGCTTTAACTTTTATGAACGGCCCAAAAAAATCTAAATCAGGTTATTTAACAGCTGGTAATACTGTTAAAAACTCATTTTATAACATTATGGAAAAAATACTTTTTTCGCTAGAATTAAGTTCTTGTAAAAAAAGTATAGAAACCATTTAATGGACTTAATTAATAAAAAAAAACTAGGTTTTAAATTAAAGTCAACCTGGCAAGAATTAGATA
>JAQBUY010000083.1 GCA_027623775.1 Pseudomonadota bacterium | reverse complement strand
ATGTTAGTTTTAAATATGAATATTATAATAATAATATAATCTATATTAAAAAAACATATTTAATAATTAGGAGGAAATTATGGTTATATCTAACCAAATTAATAATATTAAAAAACTAAGTAGCATATTTCTATTTTTAGTTTTTTTACCTTTAATCGTTACCGCAAAAGAAAAAATTGAATTGGATTTCATGGTATTTGAAACTCCAAATCTTCCAGCTGAATTTTGGGATGATGCTATTGCAAGAACAGTTGAAGAATTTCCAGAATTTAAAATTAATAAGTTAGTTCCACCAAATGTGGGAAGTATGGGTGATTATTTAAAACAACTTAAAGCAACTGATCAATTTCCTGATGTCATGATGTCTAATTTTGCAGTAGCAGAATTTATTGTAGCGGGACTATTACTTCCATTTGAGGATTCTGATTTAGTCAATTTTGTTGACCCAGTTGGTCTAGGCCTAACAAACGGAAAACAGTATGCCCTACCTCAACTTACAGTTGTAGAATCTTTAATGTTTTATAATAAAGATATGTTTACTAAAGCTGGTATCACCAGTGAACCAAAGACATGGGAAGATATGGAAAATGCTGCATCTAAATTGAAGAGCTCAGGCATGACCCCACTTATTGTAGGTGGTGCTGCAGGAGATTCATGGGCTGCCGCTTGGCCTCTCATGAACTTAGTTGCTTTAAATGTAACAGGAAAAGATACTAACTTCTTAAAAGATTTAAAAAGTGGAAAAAGAAATTTTTCTGATCCATTAATGAAGTCAGCTATCGAAGCGTATTCTATGCAAGTTAAAAATGGTTGGACTAACTCTAATGCATTGAGCTTAAATTATTCAGAACTTCAAAATACTTTTTTAAATGGAGATGGAGCAATGTATCCTATGGGTGGTTTTTTTGCAGGAGCTGTACCATTAGATCATCCATTTGAAATTGGTGTATTTGCCATTCCAGCATTAGACGGAAGTAAAAGATTAGTGACTTATACTTCAGGCGGACCTGCTGTAAGTGCTAGCACTGATCATCCTGATGAAGCTAGAAAATTTGCAGTTGAGTTTGCCACTAATATTGCAACTAACGCTGATGATTTGTTTAGAGACGCACATATACCAAATAATAAAAATTTTGATTTAGAAAGAGATATGAAGGGTTATGAAATACACCCTTTAATCTTTGAAATTATTGAAATTTTACAAACACCAAACACACAGCATGTTCCATTCTTCACATTTGAAGTTGGTGATGATGCTTTAGTGTCAGGTATGCAAGCGGAAGTGTTTTCTAATTCACAAGAAATTCTGAGTGGAAAAGAAACCTCAATCATTATTGAAAATTTAAATAATAAACTTATTGAACTTCAATAAATAATCTTAAGGGGGGGGTTAGTAATAACCCCCCCTTAAAACCAATAGAATCAAATTGATAAATAATAAAAATAAAATTAACTACTTTATTCTTTTGATGCCGGCATTGATTTTATTTGGCATACTTATAATGCTGCCAATAGCCCTAACTTTAATTTATTCATTTTTCAAAATTAGTTTCTTAACCAATGATTTTCATTTCATTGGAACAAAAAATTTTTATAAACTATTACACAAAAAAGATTTTTATAATTCACTGCAAATAGTTTTATTCCTAACATTTATTGCTGTTATTGCCTCTAATATTATCGGCATAATCTTTGCTAAATTATTGAATCATGAAAATAAAATTTTTATTATACTGAGAGTTTTAATTTTCACTCCATTCATACTAAGTCCGATTGTAGTCGGGTACACCTTTTCTAGTATTTTAACTGATAATGGTATTTTAAATCAATTTCTCAATTATTTCTCTATTGAACATAATATTAGTTGGCTTGGTGATCCTAAATATGCATTAATTTCGATTTCAATAGCATTGTGTTGGCAGCTAATAGCTTTTTGCACTGTAATTTATTTAGCTTGTTTAAAAAACATACCCACAGAACTTGAAGATGCCGTCAAGATAGATGGTGCTTCTGGTTTAAAAAAATTTATTTACTTAGATTGGCCATTTTTAGCTCCTGCTCTAACAATCAATACTGTCGTTATTCTCATTTCTTCATTCAAGCTGTACGATAGAGTCTTAGCATTAACAGGAGGTGGACCTGGAAGATCTACTGAAACAATATCGATGTTAATTATAAGAACTGCTTTTAATGAAAATCGAGTTGGTTTTGCATCATCTATGTCGCTAATACTTTTGATTATTAGCGGAGTAACAACATTTGCTGCATTAATTTATTTAGGTAGAAGGGAAATTTCTATTTAATGCCATATAAGAGAATTATTATAGCAGTAGTTTTATCCTCTATTTTTTTATTTCCTTTGTACATGATAATTATTAATTCATTTAAATTTGAACAGGAGATTCTTAATAATCCTGCAGGACTTCCCGATATCATTACTTTAAGCAATTATATTAATATTTTTTCTAATTCCGGTGAACTATTAACCAAATCTTTTATAAATAGTATTTTATTTACATCATTTTCAATCATCATTGTTCTGCAGTTATCTTCAA
Source organism: Pseudomonadota bacterium (assembly GCA_027623775.1). Classification (GTDB taxonomy): domain Bacteria; phylum Pseudomonadota; class Alphaproteobacteria; order HIMB59; family HIMB59; genus HIMB59. Next base: position 2,298 of record JAQBUY010000083.1, on the reverse strand, counting down.
TGCTAGCTTTTGCTATACATTTTTTAAAATATCGTACACAAAATATTATTTTCATTTTTTTATTATTAGGTTTGATTTTACCCACACCGATTATTTTAATTCCAGTGTTTACAATTTTAAAATTTCTAAATCTTAATAATACTTTTATTGGTTTGCTGTTATTTTTTTCAGCTTACTATATTCCTTTTGGAACATTAGTGTTTAGAGGATTTATGAAAAATATACCTAAGGAGACGATCGAAGCATCATTTGTTGATGGCGCTAGTTTTTTGGTTTGTTATTTTAAAATTGTTTTACCACTTTTAAAGCCTGCTGCAGCAAGTGTAATAATCATTACTGGTACTTGGGTATGGAATGATTTTATAAACCCTTTAATTTTGTTAGGACCAAGCAAAGGAACAACTGTAACTGTTGGTCTATACAGAATGGTTGGTCAGTATTCCGTAAATTTTGGAGAGTTATTTGCATTTATGGTTTTAATATCTTTGCCAGTTATTATTGCATATTTATTTTTACAAAAATATTTTATAGAAGGCCTGATGGCAGGAAGTGGTAAATAATAGATTTTATTAAAAAGGATTATATATGAAAGAAAAATCAGGAAATATAGCATTAGGTGGAATTTTAACGGAATGTAATGAATTTTCAATTAACCTGATAACTAAAGAAAATTTTGAAAGATATGAATATTTCGAAAATAATGAAATTCTTAACTTAAAGTCTGGTGTAGTTGGAGGAATGCTGAGCGTTTTAAATGTCTCAAATTTTAATGTCTCCCCAACTGTTTTTGCTAGCTGCTCACCAGGGGGAGTTATAGAAGATAAATGTTATTTTGATATTAAGAAAAAAATACTTGATGGTGTAAAAAATACAAAACAACTAAAGGGCGTTCTTTTACCTCTTCATGGAGCTGCAGTAACTCAATCTATCGGAGATTTAGAGGGAGATTTAATTACTAGTGTTAGAGAAATCGTAGGTAATGAAGTTCCCATTGTTATCACTTTAGATTTACACGCTCATGTAACAAAACAAATGATAGAAAATTCCTCAGCAATTTTAGCTTGGGAGCAATATCCTCATTTAGATCCATACGAAACAGGAGTAAGGGGCAGCAAGCTATTAAGAGAGATTTTAGAAAATAACATAATACCTAAGATGTATTTTAGTAAAGCACCTCTATTGCACTCTGCTATTAATGCTTCAACTTTTGGAGACACACCTTTTGCAGAGTTAATGAAAAGCCTAAAAAATGAAGAAAAAAATAATCCAAAAATTTTATCAACTAGTTTAATACATGTTGATCCATATATAGATCAAAACGATATGGGAGGTGGCGCAATAGTAATTACCAACAATGATTTTGAAACTGCTAAAGATATTTCTTTAAACTTTACTAAAAATTATTGGGATAGAAGGCACGAATTCGAACCAGATTTATATTCACCTGAAGAAGCTATTTTAGATGGTTTGAGTAAAGATAAGAATGTATTGCTTGTAGAAACAGCCGATGCATGTGGCGGTGGCGCTGTTGGCGATAGTATACAAACATTAAAAGCGCTAATAAATTTCTCACCAAATGAAAAATCATTAGTTCATGTTGTTGATCCAGGGGCTGTTCAAAAATGTATTCAATCAGGAATAGGAAAAGATGTAAAAATTCTTTTGGGGCATCAAGTTGATAAACAATGGGGAAATCCTATCGAGACCCAAGTTACAATAAATAAAATAACAGATGGTAAATTTATCTATAATGGAGGAATTTGGGATAAAACTGTTGGCGAAATGGGGCCTTCTGTATTGGTAAGTGTCGGTAATATACAAATACTTTTGTCTTCTTATGGAACATACGAGTGGAACTGTGAACAATTTCTTTCTTTTGACCTCGAATTAGATAGCTATAAATTTTTAGTAGTAAAAAATCCTATGAATTATAAAAATACGTTTTCTCATATTGAAAATATATATGTTCTTGATACTGAAGGACCAACACCACCTACATGCAAAAATATTAAATTTAAGAAAATGATTAAATACTTCCCTAAACAATTAGATCTTGAGTTTAGTGATATTGTACTCAAGTATAATAATTAACCTCAATGGATTTAAAAAATAATTTTGAAATAGATTACAAAATATCAAAGCCTAAAAATTATAAAAACTATAATATTGGAATCATTGGTGCCGGAAATATCGTAGAAAATTCTCACTTACCCGCATATTCAGAAAATAATTTAAACATTATTAATATTTTTGATATTGATATTAATAAATCTATTTATTTAAAAGATAAGTTTAACA
>JAQBUY010000082.1 GCA_027623775.1 Pseudomonadota bacterium | reverse complement strand
TAAAATTTTAAAATAATTTAATCTTAACTAATAAGTGGATAAAGATTTTTTAAATAAAATTGTAATAGTTACAGGAGGAGGAAGTGGTATAGGTCGTTCTATCTGTTCATCTTTTCATAAACTTCAATCCATTGTTTGTGTTACTGATTCAAACTTTGAAGCAGCAAAAAATACACAAAAACAACTAGGAAAAAATTCTCATGCATTTAAATTAGATGTTACTAATAAAGAAGAAATAAATGTAGTCTTCGATCAAATCGTTACTCAGTTTGGGGGATACGAAGTTCTCGCTTCAAATGCTGGAGTTTCAACTATGAATTATATTGAAGATATAACAGAAGAAGAGTGGGATTTTAATATGAAGGTAAATGCAAAAGGAATTTTTTTAACTAATCAAGCTGCAGTTCAATATTTTAAAAAAAATAATATTAAAGGCAAAATTGTGAATACGGCATCATTAGCAGGTAAAGTGGGAGCCCCTTTGCTGACTCATTATTCTGCAAGTAAGTTTGCAGTTGTTGGCTTTACTCAAGCTTTAGCAAGAGAGGTAGCTAAATATGGAATTCGAGTTAATGCAGTCTGTCCTGGTTTTGTCAAAACAAGTATGCAAGATCGTGAAGTTCAATGGGAAGCGAAATTAAGAAAAATTTCACCTGAGAAAGTTATGCAAGAATATATAGACATGACTCCTTTAGGTCGTTTAGAAAAACCAGAAGATGTTGCTGATGTAGTTACATTCTTAGCCAGTAATAATTCCCGCTTTATGACTGGGCAGGCAATTAATGTTACTGGCGGAATATATACTACTTAGTTATTATGAAAAAAAAGGAAAGTTTAATTGCACACTCTTTACTAACTTTTTTCTCTCTTTTAATTCTCTTACCTATAATCTGGATATTTAGGACTAGCTTAGTTGATAAGCTAAATGCTTATAAAAACCCCCCACAGTTTGATAAAATAGATTTAACAAATTATTTTGAAATATTTATAAATTATCCTTTTGCGAATTACTTTTTTAATAGCATTATTATTGCTTTTGGTACTACGCTCCTAAGTCTTCCTTTAGCTACTATGATTGCTTATTCATTTGCTCGATATAATACAGGAGGAAGATTTTTAAGATTATCAATTTTAGCATCTCAAATGTTACCTCCTATAGTTTTAGTATTACCAATTTTTTCAATATTCTTGCACTTTCAAATGATTAATACTTATATTGGGTTAATCCTAGCTCATTCATCAATTACATTACCTTTTCTAGCTTGGATTATGATTTCATTTTTCTCTCGAGATATTTTAATTTTAGAACAAGCTGCAAGAGTTGACGGAGCAACTAGGCTCCAAGCATTTTTAAATATTACAATACCTTTAATTAGACCCGCATTAGTAGCTTCTTTCTTATTAAGTGTTATTTTAAGCTGGAATGAATTTTTATATTCATTGATTTTATCCGGTCGTGACACAAATACACTACCAATTGGGCTATCTACTTTACAAACCCACAAAGGTGTTGAGATTGCACTTGTAGCAGCAGCAACTATGATATCAATTCTACCGTCCTTCATAATATTGCCTTTTATTAAAACACATTTAATTAGAGGTTTGTCTCTCGGGGCTTTAAAATAAATTATTTTAGAGAAGAGGCTTTAATTTTTGTTTGTTCCACATTTCTGCATATTTACCTTTAAGTTCTAATAATTCTAGATGATTACCTTGTTCAATAATTCTTCCTTGATCAAGAACGATAATATTATGTGCATCAGCTGCCGTTGATAATCTATGAGCTATCACTAAGGTTGTTTTATTTTTAGAAATTAATTCTAAGTTTTTTTGTATTTCTTTTTCTGTTGTTGAATCGAGAGCGGACGTAGCCTCATCAAAGAAAAAGATAGAAGGTTTTTTAAGAATTGCTCGTGCAATAGCCACTCGTTGTTTTTCACCGCCAGATAATTTCAAACCTCTTTCTCCCACTAAAGTATTATAGCCATCCGGTAATTCTTGAATGAAATCATGTATATCTGCGCTGCGAGCTGCTGCATGAATTTCTTCTTTGCTCGCTAGAGGATCCCCATATAAAATATTGTAGTAAATAGTTTCATTAAATAAGACCGTATCTTGAGGGACCACTCCTATAATTTTTCTTAAGGACTGTTGAGAGATGTCTTTAATATTTTGATCATTAACATAAATTGACCCAGATTTAGGATTGTAAAATCTAAATAACAGTCTGCTAATTGTAGATTTTCCAGCACCTGTCGGTCCTACAATCGCTACTTTTTTTCCGTCAGGTACCTCGAAGGATATATCTTTAATAATAGTTCTACGCACATCGTAATCAAAACTAACGTTATCAAATCTAATACTAGCATTTTCAGATTTATTTAGATTTATATCTTGATTATTTTCATAAGGTTTTTCTCCCCATAAACTAAAAAGATTTTCCATATCAGTAAGAGATTGACGAATACTACGATAAACAGTTCCAAAAAAATTTAACGGTTGATAGAGTTGAAACATATAAGCATTGATAACAACAAAACCACCGATCGATATAATTCCCTCCTTAATATCAAACACAGACATTCCTAACATTAATGTAATACCGGTCATGATGATTAACGTTTGGGCGATATTTAAATAGCTTAAAGAAAATTCATTTTCAACAGCAGCTACTTCATATTCTTTTAAGGAATCATTGAGACGATTAAATTCGTGCTCTTCATTATTAAAGTATTTGACTGTTTCATAGTTGAGTAAACTATCGACTAGTTTAGAGCTAACCATATTGTCGGATTCATTCATTCTTCGTCTAAATTTTAATCTCCATTGTGTAATCATAAATGTAAGAACAACATAAATTGAAATTGTAACAACAGTAACGACAGCATATTTCAGTCCATAGAGAGTCAAAAGAATTCCTGCCACAAAAACAATTTCAATTAATGTAGGGATGACATTAAAAAGAACATAGTTCATGAGGAAATCGATACCCTTCGTTCCTCGATCGATAAATTTACTTAATGCTCCTGTTTTACGGTTTAAATGAAATTGAAGTGAAAGAGAGTGAAGATGTTTAAAGGTATTAAGTGTTAGCTGCCGAATTGCATGCTGAGAAACTTTAGAGAATACTGCGTTTCTAAGTTCTCCAAAAAGTTTTGTAGCCACTCTCGCAAGTCCGTAGGCAACAATCAAAGACAAGGGAACAAGCGTATACATATTGAGTCCTTGGCTTAGTTCGGTTAATGAGTCTACAGCGCGACCTAGAATAGGGGGCGTAATCAGGTTAGTAGCTTTTGACAATACCAGACATAAGATAGCTAAAATCACTCTAATTTTTAAAGAAAATTTATTTTTGGGCCATAGAAAAGGCGCTAATAAGGTAATAGTTTTTTTAAGAATGGATTGTTCTTTCATAATAATAATATGGGCACGAAATTATTTTATATAATAAGTCAAAGTGTCTAATTTAGCTTTAAATTTAAAATTTGCTATTCAAGTTTAAAGGAATAACATTTTTCATCTGTTAGAGCTCTTTGTACAATCTTTTATTATTTATTTTGTAGTGGTAGATCCATTAGGAAATGCGCCAATTTTTTTAAGTTTAACTCAGTCTCAGAATAAAAAAGAAAAAATTCAAACTGCAATTGAAGGCGTCTTGATTGCTACGGTAATTCTCATTATATTTTCGCTCATTGGCAATTTACTCCTTTCTTATCTAAATATTTCTTTACCTGCTTTTAGGATAGCTGGTGGAATTATACTTTTTTTGATCTCTTTAGAGATGTTATTTAATAAAAGACAACAAAGAAAAGAATCCATCGTCATCGATGCTAATGAAAAAGTGTCAATATTTCCTTTAGCTATTCCTATTCTAGCGGGTCCTGCCGCCATTACTTCTGTTATAGTTATTGCAAGTGATATTGGTTATAATTTTTTTAATCAATTAGTTAGTATTGCAGCTCTTTTAGGGATCATGTTACTTACATTAGTTGTTTTTCTGATTATCTCTAAGTCGGGAGACTTTATTAATAAAAAAATCATTAATGTTTTTTCAAGAGTCATCGCTATTATTTTAGCGGCACTATCCGTACAGTACATCATGGATGGAATTCTGGAGTTGACTCTTAAAGTTTAGAAAAAATGATATATGTATATTGCTTTTTCAAATGGATTAAGCAAAAAGGTTGAGGGTTCTGTTCATTAGAATTTTTAAATTTATAACCAAGCAGGTATTGGAAGTTTTTTAGCTTGAAGAAATTCTTTATTGTACATTTTACTGTAATACTTACTGGCATCATCACATAAAATAGTCACAATATTTTTTCCAGGTCCCATTTCTTTTGCCATTTGCATAGCACCTGCAACATTAACACCGCAGCTAGTTCCTAAAAATAACCCTTCCGTCTTGACCATCTTATAAACAAGTTCAAAGGCCTCATAGTCTGTAACATGGTAAGACATATCCACTAAACTTGGTTCTACATTTTTCGTTATTCTATATTGACCAATTCCTTCTGTTTCAGAGGGGTCACCTTTAACTTCTAATTTATCGTATTTAAAATGATTATACATTTGAGCTCCCTGAGGATCGGTACAAGCAATTTTTATATCTTTATTTCTTGATTTTAATCCAACCGAAACCCCACCTAAAGTTCCACCAGTGCCAATAGCACAAGTAAATCCATCAATCTTACCGTCTGTTTGTTCAAAAATTTCCTGAGCAGTTGTTTTTTCATGGAATTTATAATTTGCAATATTGTCAAATTGATTTCCCCAAATCACATTACCACCATTTTTTTCTTTTAATTCTTCAGCTAATCTTTTTGAGACATGTTGATAATTTCCCATATTAGCATAA
>JAQBUY010000081.1 GCA_027623775.1 Pseudomonadota bacterium | reverse complement strand
AAAAAATTACCTGCTTAACCTCCTATAGTTTTAATTTTACTAAAGTTATCGATGGTTTGGTGGATGTAATACTTGTGGGAGATTCTATGGGTATGGTTTTGTACGGTATGGACAATACTAGAAATGTTACTGATGAAATTATGATAAGACATGCTCAAGCAGTTAAAAAAGCGGCAACTAAATCTTTAGTTTTCTTTGATCTCCCTTATGTAAAAAAATTTAATGAAAAAGAAATGATAAAAAGAGTTGTCAAGATTATGAAATTATCTAATTGTGATGGTGTGAAAATTGAGGGAAATAAAGAGATTGCTAATGTAATTAAATCACTCAAAAAAAAAGGAATTCCTGTAATGGCTCATTTAGGTCTTCAACCTCAGCAATTTAGTTCGAGCAGTAAATTTAAAATATTCGGTAGAGGTAAGAATGATTTAATCAATATATTAGATGATGCTCATCTTTTAGAGAAAGCTGGAGCTGTAAGTATTCTTTTAGAGGGGGTTATAAGTAATATTGCTAAAAAAGTTACTCTAAGTATTAATGTTCCTACCATTGGAATTGGAGCTTCTAAATATTGCGATGGTCAAATATTAGTTTCTGAAGATATGCTTGGTTTCTTTTCAGAGTATTATCCTAAATTTGTAAAAAGATATGGTAATTTATCTAAATCTATAAAAAAATCTATCGAGAAGTATTCCCTAGAAGTACAAAATGGAAAATTTCCATCTAAAAAATTTGAATATAATTAATAATATCTATTTACAGAGTTTATAATTAGTTTTTTCAAATTTTTTGATTCATTATTATTAAAATTATTTAAGATTTTATCTGACCTATCTATATAAACTTCTAAATGTTTTTTAACTTCGGTATCTATATTATATTTTTTTAATAAATATATTACTTCATCAAGTTGTTGAGATGTTCTTTTTTCTAATGAAAAAATATTTTTTAGAAATTTGTAAGTTTCTTTATCTAATTTTTCTATTAATAAAATAATTGGAAGTGAGATTTTTCCATTATAAAAATCCTGACCAATAGTTTTGCCAGTATCGTTAGATCCAAGATAATCTAATAAATCATCAAGAATTTGAAAGATAATACCAAAATTCATACCTAATATGTGCAGTTCTTCAACTATCTCATTTGACTTATGGGTAAGTATTGCTGGAATCTTGAATGAAGCTGAAAATAGTTCACCGGTTTTAGATCTAATGATGTTCAGATATGTTTGAATTGATAAATCAATATTATTTTCATTGGTCAGTTGAAGAAACTCTCCTTCTGATATTTTAGCACTAGCGTCAGCTAATGACATCATCGCTAATAAAGAATTAGACTTTGTCATCAATTTAAATGATTTTGAGAACATATAATCTCCTAGTAAAATGCTATGCTTATTTCCCCATAATACATTCACACTTTTTTTTCCTCTTCTTTCAAAGCCACTATCAATTACATCGTCATGAAGTAAAGTTGCTGAATGGATAAATTCTAATGCCGATGCCATATAAATATCTGATTTAATTTCACTATAGTTTTCATTAATCATTTTGGATGAGTATAGACATAATAAAGGTCTTAACTGCTTACCTCTTGTTGAAAAAAAATAACTGCCTATTTCAGGAATAATTTCTTGATGACTATTTAAATATTCGTCAATAAATATATTTACTTCCTTTAATTTACTTGAAACCTCAGAGGTAATTATATTTACTATCTCTACAAAGTTTTGTAATTGAGGATTTTTATTAATAACTTTTAAATTCATTTTGGAAGATACAAATTTATATACAAAAGACTATCTGTTAAAGAATAAAATTATCTATTATCAGTATAAAAAAGGTTATAGGACTGGTATAGAACCTATAATACTAGCTTCTAAAGTTGGTTTAGAAGCTAGTAAGATACTAGATATAGGATGTGGTTGTGGTTCTATTTCACTTATTTTAGCTTATCGTAATAAAAAATCATATGTTTATGGTTGGGATAAAAATAATGATTTCTTACTTCTGGCAAATAAGAATAAGTTAGATAATAATTTTAATAATCTTATCTTTGAAAATTTAGATATTACCAATTTTAACAGTGTTTATGTAAATTTTTTCGATATTATTGTAACAAATCCTCCTTTTTTCTTAGAGGGCAAAGTTATAAAATCACAAAACAAATTACTTCAGGATGCAAGATACATTTCGTTATTACAATTAAATGAATGGATTAAAAATATGTTGAATTACTTAAAAAATGACGGGAATGCCTTTTTAATAAATAGATATAATAATTTAGATATACTTATAGGTATTTTAAAGAATTATAATGTCAAAGTTGATATTGAACCCATTAAATCTTATGCTGACAGCGAACCAAAAAACCTTATTATGAAAATAAAAAAATCTGATAATTTTTCATCAACAGTAATTTCGGACTTAATTGTTCATGATAGAGCTAGTGATGACGGTTATAGTAGAAGTTTGAAAGAGTGGATGAAATAACATGTTTGGCAATACTAAGACGATAGTTTCAATAGATTTAAAAGGAGTTATAGCTAGTGGAGCTAGAGCTCAATTAAATAATGATGCATTAAGTTCGATTTTTCTCAAGTTAGAAAAGATTAAATGTGATGCAATATCAATTAATATTAATTCACCAGGTGGATCTCCTGTCCAGTCATCATTAATAGGTAATAAAATAAGATCCATCGCATCTAAAAAAAAAGTTAAAGTCTATGCTTTTGTTGAAGATGTTGCTGCATCAGGAGGATATTGGTTGGCATGTTCGGCAGATAAAATTTACGCAAATGATAATTCTATATTAGGTTCTATTGGAGTAATTTCAGGTGGTTTTGGTTTCACAGGACTCATTAAAAAATTAGGCATAGAGAGAAGAATTTTTACAGCAGGTCAAAATAAAAGTTTTTTAGATCCTTTTTCTCCTGTAAATAAAATCGACCTTGAAAAATTGAAAAAAATTCAAAGAAATATCCATTCTAATTTTATCAATTGGGTTAAATTTAATAGGGGTAAAAAAATTAAACCTTCTAATGAAAAAGAAATTTTTTCTGGAAGTTTTTGGCTTTCTCAAGAAGCTAAAAATTTAGGTCTAATTGATGGTATAGGAAGTGAAGCTGAAACATTAAAATTAATATTTGGAGAAAAAGTAAAAATTAAAAAAATTAAGCAAGCTAAGTCCTTAAAGCAGAAATTAGGATTAGGAATTAAGTTAGATTATGTAGATACAGTATTTAACAAATTAAAAGAAGAGCATTTATTTTCTAAATATGGACTTTGAAATATAAAAATGACAGCTAAAACAATGGAAGAATTAGTATCTCTTTGTAAAAGAAGGGGATTTATATTTCAATCTAACGATATTTATGGCGGAATGAAGGGTCTTTATGATTATGGCCCAATGGGTGTTGAATTAAAAAATAACCTCAAACAATCTTGGTGGAAATCTATGATTTATGAGAGGGATGATATAGAAGGTCTAGATGCTTCGATTCTCACGTCTCCTGAAGTACTTAAACATTCTGGTCATGAGGATACATTTACAGATCCTTTAGTGGACTGTAAATCTTGCAAATCTCGATGGAGAGCAGATCAGTTAGAAGATAATACCTGTCCTAATTGTAAATCTACTGACCTTACAGAACCACGGCCTTTTAATTTAATGTTTAAAACTGCTATTGGGCCCGTTGATGATGGGACTGCATTTGCATATTTAAGACCTGAAACCGCACAGCAAATATTTACTAATTTTAAAAATGTCATAGATTCTACTAATAAGTCCCTACCTTTTGGAATAGCTCAAATAGGTAAAGCTTTTAGAAATGAAATTACTCCTAGGAATTTTATTTTTAGAGTAAGAGAATTTGAACAGATGGAACTAGAATTTTTTGTAGATCCTGGAACAGATGATGACTGGCATAAATACTGGGTTGATTCGAGGTATAATTGGTGGATTGACCAAGGTATAAAAAAAGAAAATATAGAATTATACACGGTAGAAAAAAAAGAACTTTCTCACTATTCAAAAGCTACAGTTGATATTATGTATAAATTTCCTCATGGCAATGAAGAGTTGGAAGGTATAGCAAATAGAACTGATTTTGACTTAGGATCTCATACAAAGAATCAAGAGGAATTTGATATTTCGGCAAAAGTAATGAATAATAAAAAATCCACAACTAAATTGGCAATTCATAAACTCGAAGAAAAAAAATGGATTATACCTTTTGTAATTGAGCCTTCAGCAGGAGTGGATAGGGGGGTATTGGCATTACTTAATGAAGCATACTTTGAAGATGAAAAGAACTCTAGGGTTGTTTTATCGCTTAAACCTCATCTATCCCCTATTAAAGCAGCAGTCATACCTTTAAAAAGAAATAATGAAGAATTAGTAAATACCGCAAAAAAAATAAAAAATGATTTACAAAAACTTGGTTTAGGTAGGGTGATTTTAGAAAATTCTGGAAATATTGGTAAGAGTTATCGTAGGCATGATGAGGTTGGAACTCCTCTTTGTATTACTGTAGATTTTGAAAGTCTTGAGGATCAAACGGTCACTGTTAGAGATAGAGATACAATGGAACAGCAGAGAATAAGCATGAATGAACTTAATAATTATTATTCTAAATACTTTTATTAATTAATTTATATAAATTATCATTAAATTTTAAATAAATTTCCTTAATAGTTACTTTTAATTTGATAATTAAATAATTTTTATACTCATCTATAATTTCATAATTATCTATAGTTTGTTTTGTTAATTTTTCATTAAATTCAATTTTTTCAAAAACTCTTATAAAATTTTTATTGAGTTGCCTATGTTTCATTCTTGAAACAACCTCTTGCCCA
>JAQBUY010000005.1 GCA_027623775.1 Pseudomonadota bacterium | reverse complement strand
AAAACATATAAAGTTGTGTTTTAATTTAATATAATTATTTAATTACTAAATATTTTTTGGGAGGAACAAAAAATGAAATTACTAAAAATTAGTGCAATTTTAATTTCTATGATGCTTTTGTCTTTACCGGCAAATGCTAAATATAAATTTAGTGTGCTTACACAAGTCGATACAAGTAATACATTCTGGCAAGGCATTAAAAGAGGTATGGATGATGCTTGCGAAACTTTAGACGTAGATTGTCAATTAGTTTTCAATCAAGAAAATGGAAACTTACAAATGCAACTAACAAATTTAGAAGCATTAGTTGAGCAAGGTATTGATGGTATTTCTTTAGTGATCGTTGAAGATAATATGTTTGATGAAGCTGTTCAAAAAGCTGTAGATGCAGGTATTCCTGTTATCACAACAAACGTTGATGACTCTGAAGGTGCTGCTGGAAATGCAAGACTAGCTTTTGTAGGTCAAGATTTATTCCAGGCTGGCTATGAACTTGGTAAAGAACTATCAAAACAGTTTCCTGACGGAGACACTCATGTATTACTAGGTTTATCTGCGCCTGGTCAAAGTTGGGCTGAAGCTAGAATTGGTGGAGTAAGAAAGTTTATGGAAGAATATAAAGCTGCTAATCCTGGAAAAAAAGTTACATGGGATACAATTGATTCCGGTCTTGATACTAGTGTCACCGGTCAAAGAATTTGTGCTTATGTGCAAGGACATCCAGAGACAACTGCATATTTTGATGCGGGATTCTGGGGAGCTGGAGCTGGAAACTGCTTAAGAGATCTTGGTTATAAGCCAAATGAACTTCTAATGGGTATGTTTGATCTTGTTGATATCGTAATGGATGAAATGGATGAGGGTTATGTTCACTTAACCATTGACCAACAACCATACCTCCAGGGATATCTTCCTATTCTACAAATGTATTTAATGAAAGAATTTGGTTTAAGCGCTTGGGATGTAAACACTGGTAAAGCTTTTGTTTATCCTTCTGACGTTTCCGTTGTTCGTAAATATATTGAAATGGGCGTAAGATAATAAAATAATTAATCCTATTAAGTGGTCACTATCTATTCCTAATTAATGTGGCCACTTGAATTAAAATGTTCAGTAAAAATAAAATCAAATCATTATTATCCCGACCTGAGTTCAGTGCTCTTGCAATTTTCTTATTTCTTTTAATTCTATTTACTTTTTCAAACGACCGATTTTTAAATTCTCGAAACTTTATGATCATTCTTTCAACTTATCCTGAACTAGCCTTAGTTGCACTGGGAATAACAATTTTAATGATTTCCGGAGAATTTGATTTGTCAGTAGGTTCTGTTTTTGCCGTATCTCCGATAGTTACTATGATATTAATATCTGATCATGAATTACATTATGTAGCATCTATGTTAATAGGCCTTTTAGCTGCAGCATCTATTGGTTTTATAAATGCAGTTGTAACAATAAAATTTAAAATACCTTCTTTCATTGCAACTCTTGGAATGCTTTTTATGGCAAGAAGTATAGCTGTTGTTATAAGTGGAGGTTTCCCACCAAGCGTTCCTAAAGATCTACCCACAGAATGGTTGGTTGGAAGAGTTGATATGTTCAGAGTTTCAATATTCTGGCTAATTGGGATAGCTCTAATTTGTAATTATGTTTTAAAAAAAACGAATTTTGGCAACTGGATTTTTGCAACTGGCGAAAATCCAAAGGCAGCTCAAGATTTAGGAATCAATACCTTTAAAGTTAAGGCAACATGTTTTGTCTTGTGCTCGATATTGGCTGGTTTTGCTGGAATTATACAGTCTTTCAGAATTAAGTCTGTTATCACAAGCCTAGGTCAAGGATTAGAATTACAAGCAATAGCATCTGCTGTTGTGGGTGGAGCATCCTTAATGGGAGGAATAGGTTCTGCTTTTGGCGCTTTAATTGGGACTTTGCTCTTATCAATTATAGACAACATACTCATACTATCTCGTGTTGATGGAAACTGGTTTAAATTTGCTGTTGGTGCACTAATCGTAATAGCAGTTATTCTCAATACTGTTACTAAAAATACAGCAGATAAAATAAGGTTGAAAGATGACGAATAATTCAAATATAGAATTATTAAAATGTTCTCAATTAAATAAATGGTATGGGAACTTACATGCTTTAAAAGATGTCGACCTCACTATTAATAAAGGGGAGGTAATCGGTTTAATTGGTGATAACGGTGCAGGAAAATCAACTTTAATTAAAATCATTTGTGGGGTTCATAATCTAGATAAAGGTGAAATTTTTTTTGAAGGAAATAAAATTAAAATTAAAAATCCTAAAACAGCAATGAATTTAGGAATAGAAACAATTCATCAGTACAACACAATGTTTCAAGAAATGTCTATTGCTAGAAATGTTTTTATTGGAAGAGAGCCTAAGAAGTTTGGATTAAAATCCTTAGGTATTCTTGATGAAGAAAAAATGAACACTGAATCAATGCAAGCCATTAAAGAAGTCGGTCTTGACTTAAGATCGCCTCATATACCAGTCAAAGAGTTATCTGGTGGCGAAAGACAAGGCGTGTCTATAGCGAGATCAATGTACTTTAAATCAAAAATGTTAATTTTAGATGAACCTACAAATCATCTATCAGTAAAAGAAACTTTAAAAGTATTAGAATATGTAAAGAGTTTATCTAGCATGGGAATAAGTAGTATTTTTATAAGTCATAACCTCTACCATATTCATGAAATTGCGGATAGAATTGTTGGAATGGCTAGAGGCGAAAAGGTTTGTGATATGAACAAAAGCGAAACAACAGTTAACGAGTTAATTAAATTGATAGGATAAAAAATATGACAAAAAAAAAATTAACAGTCTATGAATTATTAAAATTAAAAGGGAAAAAACAAATTCATGAAGTTTATGTAAATAATGTAGAAGAGGCTGCCGCGGCTGAAGAGGCTGGGATGGACATGATAGTAACTGCTTATGGTATGCCTTGGCATGGCATTCATGGCACACTTGATGATGTTAAAAGAATTAGAGAAGCTGCTCCAAATACGCATTTGATGAGCGCTGCTCCAGAGAGGTCTTTTGCAAGTTCTACGGAGGCAATACAAGCTGCTTATAAATTAATGACTATAGGATGTGATTCTTTTTATACAAACAATAGTGCTAAATTAATTAAAGATTTAAGAACGGAAAATGTTCCGGTTATTAGTCATGTAGGTTTAGTGCCAGGAAATAATACTTGGATTGGTGGATATAGGGCGATTGGAAAAACAGCCGAAGAAGCACTAGGTGTTGTGAGACATGCTATGGAACTTGATGATGCTGGAGCGATTGGATTGGAAGTTGAAGTAGTTCCACCTCAAGTGGCAGAAATTGTCACAAAAAAAGTAAAACTATTGACTATTTCAATGGGAAGTGGCTCAACTTGTGATGGGCAATATTTGTTTTCACAAGATGTTTTAGGTTATACTAACGGTCATATCCCAAGACATGCAAGAATTTACAGAAATTTTAAGCAAGAATTTGAACGCCTACATCAGGAAAGAGTTAATGCTTTTAAGGAATATATTAAAGATGTTGAGGAAAAAAAATTCAATGACCCTAAAATAACTGTAGGAATTAATGAAAAAGAATATGATAATTTCCTTAATTTAGTCGATAAGATTTAACCTTAAATTTCACTTTCTCTAGTATTAGAAATATCATAATAAAGATTGAATATAATTTAATTGGGGATAGGATTTAGAAACAATTTATAAAGAAGGATTATAAAAAAATGGGAAAAAATTTAGATAAAAAAAAAGAAGCTAAAAAACCGGCTTCTAAAAGCATGAAAGAAAAAAGAAAAGAAAAGAAAGAAAAAAAGAAGAATTAATATTTATTAGAAAAAGATAAAAATATGAAACCTAATAACCTGGAATCCTTATGGATGCCATTCACTCCAAACAAAACTTTTAAAAAAGATCCTAGAATTATTGTAGGGGCAAAAGATATGCACTTTATAAGCGATGATGGAAGAAATATATTAGACGCTACTGCAGGACTGTGGTGTGTCAATGCAGGTCATGGAAGAAAGAAAATTCAAGACGCTGTATACAATCAAATTGGAGAACTAGACTACTCCCCACCTTTTCAGTTTGGTCATCCTAAACAATTTGAACTTGCAAACCGACTAGTTGAAATGTTTCCAGAAGGAATGAATCATGTTTTCTTTTCTAATTCAGGATCTGAAGCTGTGGATTCAGCTTTAAAAATTGCTCTCGCCTATCAAAGGGCAAGAGGTAAAGCTTCTAAGACGAGATTAATTGGCCGAGAAAGAGGATATCACGGTGTGGGTTTTGGAGGAATATCTGTTGGCGGCATGGTTAAAAATAGAATGTACTTTGGAAGTATGTTAAGTGGCGTTGATCATTTAAGACATACTCATAATCCTGAATTGAATGCTTTTAGCAAAGGTCTTCCTGAATACGGAGCTGAACTTGCTAATGATTTAGAGAGGCTTGTGCAACTTCATGATGCTTCTACTATTGCAGCTGTCATTGTTGAACCTATAGCTGGATCAACAGGAGTCCTGCCTCCCCCTAAAGGGTATCTTAAAAAATTGAGGGAGCTTTGTACTAAGCATGATATTTTATTAATTTTTGATGAAGTAATCTCTGCTTTTGGCAGAATGGGAACTCCTACTGCCGCAGAATTTTTTGATGTCACTCCTGATATTATCTGTTGCGCTAAAGCTCTGACTAATGCCACTATTCCGATGGGCGCTACAGTTGTTCAAGATCATATTTATCAATCCATGATGGAACATGCAGATGCTCCAATTGAATTATTTCATGGCTACACTTATTCTGGTCATCCAGTAGCATGCGCTGCAGCATTAGCATCCTTAGATATTTATAAAGAAGATGGTTTGTTTGAACGTGCAGTAGATAGTGCAAAACACATGCAAGAAGTAGCGCACTCTTTAAAAGGAACTAAAAATGTAATTGATATTCGCAATATGGGCTTGATTGCTGCAGTAGAAATTGAAGCTCGAGACGGAGCTATTGGTGCTAGAGGCTTTGAAGTAATGAAAAAAGCTTGGGATCTTGGTGTGATGATTAGGGCGAATGGAGATACAATTGCTTTTTCTCCCCCCTTAATTGTTGAAAATAATCAAATTGAAGAAATGTTTGACGTCACTAAAAAAGCCATTGGATCTATAAATTAAATAGCCTACTTTATTTTGAACAGGTGAGACGAAATAAAATTTAAAAACTCTATTTTTTTTTATATATTAAGTGGACTGATAATTACAAAAAATTTAAATGAAAAAAATTAAACAAATCTTAAAGGGGAATGTAAATGAGCGATATAACTAAATGTCCGGTAATGCATGGGGCCGTTACAAGCAATAATCAGAGCGGTACATCAAATCGAGAATGGTGGCCTAATCAACTAAATATTAGCATTCTTCATCAACATGATAAAAAATCTAACCCGATGGGAGAAAATTTTAATTATCGAGAAGAGTTTAAAAAACTTGATTATAATGCATTAAAAAAAGATCTAAACAATCTCATGACAGATTCACAAGAATGGTGGCCTGCAGATTATGGAAATTACGGACCATTTTTTATTCGTTTGACTTGGCACGCTGCAGGAACCTATAGAACTGCTGATGGTCGAGGTGGTGGCGGTACTGGTGCGCAGCGATTTGCTCCTCTTAATAGCTGGCCAGATAATGGCAATTTAGATAAAGCACGTAGATTACTTTGGCCGATTAAACAAAAATATGGGAATAAAATTAGCTGGGCAGATTTATGTATTCTAGTAGGTAATGTTGCTATTGAATCAATGGGTGGAAAGACTTTCGGTTATGGTGGTGGACGTGAAGACATTTGGTCTCCGGAAGAAGATATTTATTGGGGAATGGAAAAAGAATGGCTTACTAATAAACGTTATACAGGTGAACGCGAACTTGAGCATCCCTTAGCTGCTGTGCAGATGGGTTTAATCTATGTTAATCCGCAAGGTCCAGATGGTAATCCAGACCCTCTTGCTAGCGCTAAAGATATCCGAGAAACATTTGCTCGTATGGCTATGAACGATGAAGAAACTGTTGCCCTTACTGCAGGTGGTCATACTTTTGGTAAAGCTCATGGTGCAGGTGACCCTAAGCATGTAGGTCCTGAACCGGAAGCTGCTCCAATTGAAGAAATGGGTTTTGGTTGGATGAGTTCATATAAATCTGGTCATGGAAGAGATACTATTTCAAGTGGCATTGAAGGCGCTTGGACTTCTAATCCTATTAAATGGGATAACGGTTATTTTGACTTGTTATTAGGATATGATTGGGAACTTACCAAAAGTCCTGCGGGCGCTCATATTTGGCATGCAGTAAATCCTAAAGAAGAGGATCTTGCACCAGACGTTGAAGATTCATCAATACGAGTACCTACCATGATGACAACTGCCGATATGGCAATGCGTGAAGATCCTGAATATAGAAAAATTTCAGAACGTTTTCATAAAAATCCGGATCAATTTCAAGACGCTTTTGCTCGTGCTTGGTTTAAACTTCTTCATAGAGATATGGGTCCTATAAATCGCTATATGGGTCCGGAAGTTCCTAAAGAAGAACTAATTTGGCAAGATCCAATTCCAGCAGGTAAATCTGATTATGACATTGATACTGTTAAAGCAAAAATTATTGAGAGTGGTTTAACTGTTCAAGAAATGGTTGAGACTGCTTGGGCAAGTGCTTCAACATTTCGTGGAACGGACATGCGAGGTGGTGCTAATGGTTCTCGTATTCGACTTGAACCTCAAAAAAATTGGGAAGTAAATAAACCAGATCAACTTAAGCGTGTATTAGAAATTTTAGAAGCTATAGCTTTAAGCTCAGGTGCGTCAGTTGCAGATATTATTGTTCTTGCAGGAAATGTTGGAATTGAGAAAGCATCAGGAGTTGATGTTCCTTTCTCTCCCGGTCGAGGAGATGCAAGCCAAGATCAAACTGATGTAGAATCATTTTCTGTTCTTGAGCCTATGGCGGATGGTTTCAGAAACTATTTACAGAAAAACTTCTCAGTTAGTCCTGAAGAATTAATGTTAGATAAAGCACATTTATTAGGACTCACAGCTCCAGAAATGACTGTTCTTATTGGCGGTATGCGAGCATTAGGTATTAGCACAGATGATCGAGGTATATTTACTGATGCAGCTGGAAAATTAACAAATGAATTTTTTGTTAAACTTCTTGATATGGATGTGAAATGGGAGGCAACTGGAAGTAATTCTTATCAGGCCACTGAACGTAGAACAGGTGAGAAAGTAAGAAGAGCATCAAGAGCTGATCTTGTTTTTGGCTCTAATTCGCAGTTACGTGCCCTAGTAGAAGTTTATGCCCAAGCTGATTCACATCAAAAATTCATTAGAGACTTTGTGAAAGCATGGAATAAAGTAATGAATCTTGATCGTTTTGATCTAATGCAATAATTATACATAAGATCATAACTATTCTGACCTGAGGCAATTCAACAGATTTATTTGGTTATAATCTTGTAATAAGATTACTACGAATAAATCAATTGAAATACATATTTAATAAGAAAGGCATCCTAAAATGAAAAAAATATTATCAACTTTAATCATTCTATTATTTACAAATAATTTATATGCACTTGAAAATATTAAACTTTCATTGGATTGGGTACCTCAAGCAGAACATGGAGGCTTCTTCCAGGCTATAGCAAATGGTTACTATAGAGACGCTGGCCTAGAAGTTGAAATAGTTCCTGGTGGACCTCAAGTTAATACAAAAACTATGCTAATGTCTGGTCAAGTCGATTTTAATATTGGTGGTAGCGCTGGTGCCTTAAACTATGTTAAACAAGATTTACCATTTACCGTAGTCGCAGCTTTCTTTCAAAAAAATCCTCAAATCTTAATGTCTCACCCTAATCAGAACATAGACGGGCCATCTCAATTTCAAGGCAAAACCATATTTTTATCTAATTTTGGACGTATGTCTTTTTGGCCTTTTATCAAATCAAAATATAATTTATCAGATGATAATTTAAAGAATTATAATTTTAACTCTCAGCCATTCATAGAAGATCAACAATCTATTCAGCAAGGATATTTATCTAGCGAGCCTTTTGCGATTAAAAAGATTGCCGGTTTTGAACCTGTTATTCATCTATTAGCTGATCATGGGTATGATGCTTATGCTAATACTATTGAAACTGCCGTATCTACAATTGAAGATCGTCCGGAAATAGTAAGATCATTTATAGAGGCGTCTAGAAAAGGTTGGGTCAGCTTTCTGCATCAAGATCCTTCTCCAGCATTTAAATTAATTAAAGAATTAAATCCAGATATGCCAAATGATAAATTGGTTTATGCTCGCTCAATGATGATTTCTTACAATATAGTTGAAATTGAAGGAGTTAAAATTGGCTCGATGAGCGATCAACGTTGGGAAAATTTCTATACAAAGTCTAAGAATCTTGGAATTTATGATCAAGATATATCTTATAAAAAAGCTTACACTCTTGAATTTTCCAATTAAGATATGATCCTTAAATGGGATTAAGAATATTATCTGAAAAAGAACGTCAAAAAAATATTGATGATAATGAGTCCAATCTTATTGCTCAATTACAGGGCGTATCAAAGAAATTTAAATCAACAAAGAATGAATCTTTGCATGATATAAATTTAGAAGTTTATCAAGAAGATTTTCTTTCCATCTTGGGGTCTTCGGGTTGTGGTAAAACTACAATTTTAAAAATGATGTGTGGGTTGATTAAATCTACAGCAGGAAAAATTAATTGGCCAACATCAAACTTTCAAAACTCCTCTGAAAACCCAGCTAACCTTAGTTTTGTATTTCAAGAGCCAAACCTTCTCCCTTGGATGAATGTTTATGACAATATAAAACTTCCTCTAAAAATATATAAAGAGAATTCTTATAAAGCAGATGAAAATATATACGATATTATTAAATTAGTGGGCCTTGAGGGATTTGAAGAATATTATCCAAGACAGTTATCTGGTGGTATGAGTATGAGAGTATCCATCGCCAGAGCCCTAGTCACTCAACCTAAAGTTTTATTAATGGATGAGCCTTTTAGTGCATTAGATGAAACTAGAAGATTTGACCTCTCTCAAGAAATTTTAAAAATTAAAAAGGAAAAAAAACTTACTGTGGTATATGTCACTCATAGTATTTATGAATCAGTTTTCTTGTCCAATAGAATTTATGTAATGCAATCCAATCCAGGAAAAATTTTTGAAGAATTTGATTTTTCAAATCAGGAAAAACCAGAAGATTATAGATTTACCCCTCAGTTTTTCGAACAAACAAAAATTGTATCAGATTCTTTGAAAAGAGCTCAAAATGCAGAATAATAAAATTCATTCCTTATTGGTTATAATTATATTATTCTTGGCTTGGGAAATTTCTTTTCATTTACTAAATTTAAAATGGTATTTGCTTCCACCACCCTCAATGATTCTAGTCTCTATTTTGAACAATGCTCATTTACTTTTTCTTTCATTGCTTACGACTTTAAAAATAGCAATTGTAGCTCTTATCTTATCGGTTATTGTCAGTACAAGCTTCTCTATTGTTTTCTATTTTTCTAAATTCATTGAAAGGTCATTAACTCCTATTACAGTAATACTTCAAGTAACTCCCATTATAGCTATCGCGCCTCTTATTTCTATTTGGGTTGATAGTTCAGAAATTGCAACTTTAATTTGCGCTTTCTTAGTTGCCTTTTTCCCCTTACTTGCAAATACAATTGCGGGATTTAAAAGTACTGAAAAAAAACATCTTGAATTACTAAGACTTTATGGTGCTAATAAATATCAGATCTTAAGATTTGTTGTTATTCCAAATGCCTTACCTTACTTTTTATCGGGTCTTAAAATAAGTAGTGGTCTAGCTTTAATTGGAGCTATTGTAGGA
Organism: Pseudomonadota bacterium; assembly: GCA_027623775.1. Classification (GTDB taxonomy): domain Bacteria; phylum Pseudomonadota; class Alphaproteobacteria; order HIMB59; family HIMB59; genus HIMB59. The sequence continues at coordinate 19,852 of JAQBUY010000005.1, read as the reverse complement.
GAGTTTGTGATTGGACCTATCTCAGGTCATAGCGGATTAGCTTATCGTATAATTGAATCAGGATATCAATTAGATATACCTAAAATGTTTGGTGCAGTTTTTTTAATTTCTTTATCAGGAATTATGCTATTCAATCTTGTAAGACTGATTAGTTATTTAATTCTTAGGAAATGGCACTCTAGTTACCAACAAGTTGATTAGCCTATATTTAAGTTTGGACAGTTATCTTTGAGAGCATTTAAAACATTAATATTGTCTTCTTCTAAATAAGAGGGTGTTTTATTTCTTTCAAAATAAATCTGATATCCCTCTTCAACTGTTTCACATGCTGACTGAGTATAAGTTGGGACTGTAAGAACAAAAATTGGAAAAAGACAAAAGCAAAAACCAAAAATGATCATTAGGAGATCAAATTTTGAAATATTTTCTTTAAGAGTTAGTGTTTGTTTCATTTAATCTAATATATAAGACCTAAACGAAATTTTCAATTAATCTTTATTCATCCTAGTTGAATATAATTTACTGATAGTTTATGATATTTTTAAAATAAGGGAGATCCTAAAATAATGAAAAGTTTTAAAGAATTAATTGATTTAGCAAATGCTGAAATTGACTCAATTACTACAGAAGATTTAGCAAAAGAAATAAACGAAAATAATGTTGTAGTTATTGACGTACAGTCTAAAGATGCTGTAGAGGAAGCAGGCATGATACCGGGAGCTATACATGCAGAAAGAGGCATGCTTGAATTTTATGCAGATCAAAGTGAGGGAAATCCTTTTAAAAAGTCAGAGTTAGATCCAAATAAAAAAATAGTTGTATATTGCGGTGTTGGCGGACAGGGTGCTTTATCGGCCAAGACTCTAAAAGATATGGGCTTTAAAAATGTTTCCAATCTTAAAGGTGGAGTTAAGGCATGGAAGAATTCCGGTCAAAAAACTACAAAAGTTTCATCTGTTAAACCTGGAGATACAGTAACTGGAAAAATTTAATTTAGCTCTTCTTCCGATAAACCCCAAATACTATTATCTAATAAAATCCAACCCTGAGAAGTTTTTTGGTTTTGACTAATTTCGATTTTAGCCATGTTATTTTTAATTTTCATCAAAGAAACAATTTTTGGTGAAATAATTTTTGATTTGATTCGAGTTTTAAGAGATCCTTCCTTATAAGAATTAAATAAATATAAATTTTTATCTTCCTTAAGAAGTAGTTTACGTTTTTTAGATAATTGATTATGGTAAATCCACCCTGTAATTCCGTTAAAGAGTTCTACTTGATACCATTCCGTTATATTTCCTCCCGCATTAAAATTTCTAAGGACTTTAACAGGCATCCCTCTTTCAGTTAACATAAACTTTATTGTTTTTAAATTCGGGTCATCCTTTTCCGGATAGTGTCTTAGATTCACTTCTTCATATTTTAAAGAATTAAATACAGGAAATGATTCTGTTAAAGCTCCAATTGGGAATAGCAAGAATAGTAATATTAGTTTCATAAATTATATTATGATACTAACTGATTATTTTGTTAATAAATAAAAAAATAATTATTCGTCGAAATTTATTTCATTTAATATTGAAACAACAGTTTTTCGATTATCAGCTAATATAAATAGATCTATAATATCAAATTTTGCTCCTCCTACTAACTTTTCCACTTTAGGTGAGGAAGACACGGAGGGCGAAGCTGGAAATTCATTATTATCACTTGCATAAATAGTTTGGGCTTCTTCACTGACTAAAAATAGAAGAAAATTTAATGATTCCGCTTTTGTTGCTTTGTTAATAATTGAGACACCGGAAATATTAACATGTGCTCCTTGAGTATCTTGATTAGGAAAAATCGGCACTACTTTATCTAACCATACTTTTTGATCTTCATTATCTAGCATATTAAAATAATAGTAATGATTTCCTAAAGAAAAATCACATACTCCAGCAGCAATAGCTTTTACCTGATCTCTATCGTTTCCTTGAGGCTTTCTTGCAAGATTTTTTTTGAGGTTAGTTAAGTAATTTTTTAACCACGCCTCTCCATGATGATGCAATAGGCTAGCAAATAATGAAATGTTGTAGGGGTGAAAGCCAGAGCGAGTACAAACTCTACCTTTAAAATCATCACTAGCTAAATCCTCATAGTTAATATTTATAATATTTGTATTTTTAGCTATATAAATGATTCTTGCTCTTTGTGTAAGAGCTACCCAATCACTATTTTGTAAATGGTCAGGAATTCCAGATAACTTTGGGAGTTTAACTGAGGCACCCGCTTCAGATACATCTATTAATCTAGCTATATCTGAAGATAAAAATACATCTCCTATTGGATTATCTTTTTCTAATATAATTTTTTGAACTAAGCCTTTTTCAGCAAAGATCCATTCTACTTTTGTTCCTGAATTTTTTTCATATGCTTCAATTAATGCATCAATCAAAAAAGGTTGACGCTCGGAATAAATTTTTAATGTATTAGCGCTAAGCATATTAAAAATAAATGAGAACAAAATCACTACCGTAAAAAGCTTAACTGTATTTGATATAATATTTTTCATGATTCCTTATTTCTTATATTGTTTTTTTAAGTAATTTATTAATTATTTGTGAGATGGGAAGACAAAAAAAAACCACCTATATATAAGAAGCATTATAAGACTTTTTTGTATTTGATTTCAGAAAATAATTTTACTTTTTCTTTAAGTTTATTACTAGTGAGTATTCTTTAAGTAAATCTAAGCATGCCGGTAATGGCAAATCAGTATGTAGTTTCTTGTAATCACTATAGTCATAAATTTGATTTTCATCTTCATTGAATACATGAATATGATCTGATGTGTTAGTGTCATAAAAATATTGTTTATCAATTGTGATACGTTTCAGAAAGCCTTTACTGCTAAGGGTATTTAGATTTTCAAAAAGAGTCGTATAAGAAAAAAAACTGCCTGTATCTTTTAAATTCTGCTCAATGGAATTGATACAAAAGTGCTTATTTTTTCCATCGAAAATTGCTTTTAATAGGACTATTCTTTGTTTTGTTTGTCTCCATCCACAGTCTTGGAGAATGGAATCAATTTCATATTTATTAGCTTTTTGAAGATTTAGCATTAAATATGTTTTAAATTAAATATACAAATATACAAATATATTCATATATTTAGCGGTTTTTAATGAAAGCAGATGCAAAAAACTCCTAAAAATGCTGTAAAACTTCATTAATTTTAGATTATGAAATTGGGAATAAAAGAATGTTTATTTGTTAAAGAATCTTAAATATAGCTATTTATTTAATGTTTTGTCTATTGACATAGTAAAAGACAGATATATATTGCCTTTCTTATCATGTACGCAGTCTTAAAAACAGTTGGAAAGCAATATAAAGTATCTCCTGGAGATATTTTAAAAATTGATAAAATCGAAGGTAAAGAAGGCGAAACTATTGCCTTTAAAGATATAATAGCTGTTGGTGGAGGGGATAAGTTTGAATTAGGAACCCCATCAGTTCAAGGCGCAGAAGTGTCCGCTAAATTACTTTACCAAACTCGTGATGATAAAATTAGAGTTTTTAGAAAAAATAGAAGAAAACATTATGAGAGAACTAAAGGCCATCGTCAATATATTACAATTTTAAAAGTTTTATCTATTAAATCTTCAATCGGCGAAGAAGTATATAAAGAGCCTGCAAAAAGAGTAGCTAAACCTGAAACTGTTGAAAAAAAAGAAATTAATCAGGAAGTAACAGAAAAAAAAGTAACTGTAAAAAAAACAGCTACAAAAAAGGCTACAACTGAGGTAAAAGAGTAACACTATGGCAACGAAAAAAGCAGGTGGAAGTTCCAAAAACGGAAGAGACTCGGCAGGAAGAAGGCTGGGTGTTAAAAAATATGGCGGAGAACATGTTATCGCTGGAAATATTTTAATTCGTCAAAGAGGAACTAAGTATTATCCCGGTGAAAATGTAGGGATTGGAAGAAATCATACTCTTTTCGCTTTAGTTGAAGGTAAAGTTCTATTTAGAAAATCTCGAAATAGACAATTTGTTTGCGTTAACTAATTTAAGTTTTAAAACACAAATCTAATTATTTAAAATGTCGTTTATTGATAAGGCAAAAATATATGTTCGATCGGGTAATGGCGGTCATGGCTCTCTAAGTTTTAGAAGAGAAAAATTTATTGAATATGGTGGTCCAGATGGTGGTAATGGTGGCAAGGGCGGAGATGTAATATTCAAAGGTAATAAAAGCGTAAACACTCTTCAGAAATATCGTTTCAATCAACATCACTATGCTAAAAATGGATCAGGAGGTTCTGGTAAATTGAAAACTGGAGCTAGTGGTAAAGATCTTATCTTAGAAGTGCCTTGTGGAACTGAAATTTACAATGAGGATATGACTATCAAGGTTTCGGAAATACTTGAAGATGGTCAGCTCTACTATTTTTTAAGAGGTGGGCAAGGAGGTAAAGGAAATACTCATTTTAAAAGTGCTTCTAATCGAGCCCCTCGAAAAGTTCAAGATGGTGAAATTGGACAGGAAGTTACTGTACGATTAAAACTTAAATTGTTAGCAGATGTCGGATTGGTAGGAATGCCTAACGCTGGAAAATCATCTATTTTATCAGTTGTAACTAATGCAACACCTAAAGTTGCAGACTATCCATTTACAACATTAGATCCCCATATAGGAATGGTGCAAACATTAGATCAAGAATTTATCATGGCTGATATACCAGGAATTATAGAGGAAGCCAGTCTAGGAAAAGGCTTAGGTCATGATTTCTTAGCTCATGTTGAAAGATGTAGTATTTTGATACATGTTTTAGATTGTTCGGAGCAAAACGTAATGCAAAACTATGAAATTATAAGAAATGAATTAAAAAATTATGGCAAAGGTATTGAAGAAAAATTGGAAATTATTGTTTTAAATAAGACTGATATTGTTGATGAAAAAAAAATGATTGATTTAAAACAAGCATTTGAAAATGCAACAAAACAAAAGGTCTTTGAAATATCTGCAGCTACTAGCTATAATTTAAGCAGTGTTACTAAGTACATTCTAGAACTAATGAGAAGATAATGAACTATGAAATTATAAAAGAACTTAAAACATCGAAAATTGTTGTTATTAAAATTGGCTCGAACATTTTGGTGGATAAGGATCAAGATCTTAAAAAAGATTGGCTTCAATCTTTAGTGAAAGATATTCAAAAACTTACAGAAAAAAAAATTAAAGTTGTAGTCGTTTCTTCAGGCGCTATCGCTTTAGGAAAGAAGGCATTAGGTAAAAAAAATCTTAATAATCTTCATGATAAACAAGCTGCAGCTTCAATAGGACAAATTCAGCTATCTCAATCCTGGCAAACAGCATTATCTAAAATAGGACTTCAAAGTTCTCAAATCTTATTAACTGCCGAAGATTTAGAAAGCAGAAGAAAATATTTAAATGCTCGTAATACTATTTTTGCTCTCCTGGATTTAGGTGTTGTGCCTATAATTAATGAGAATGATACTACCTCGACAGAAGAAATTCGATTTGGAGATAATGATAAACTATCTGCCGTCATTGCTAATGCTATTTCTGCAGAAATGTTAATTTTATTATCTGACGTTAACGGACTCTATACAACAGATCCAAAAAAAAATAAAAATTCAAAACTTTTAACTAATATTACTGTCATTAATAAAACGATTGAGGGTTATGTTAATAAATCTAAGAGTTCTTTTGGTTCTGGTGGAATGCTTGCGAAGATCGAAGCTGCAAAACTATGCATGCAATCAGATATCAAGATGATCATAGCTAATGGACTAGAAAAGAATTCTTTAAAATACATTAATTCTGAAAACGCTACTTGGTTTATCCCTCAAAAAAATATTCGCTCAAGAAGACATCAATGGATATGGAGTCGTTCGACTAAAATTGGAGTTTTACATATAGATGAAGGTGCTGCAAAAGCTGTATCCAAAAACTCTAGTTTACTAGCTATTGGCATTAAAAAAATTGAAGGGAAATTTTTTCGTGGTGATACTATTTCCATCAAGTACAATTCAAAAGAAATGGCTCGTGGGATTATTAATTATGATTTTGAAGATATGGAAGCTATTAAAGGCAAGAAATCCTCAAACATCAAATCTATTCTTGGTTTTATTCGGGAAGATGAAGTGATTCATAAAGACAATTTGGTTTTAATTTCATGACTCAAATAAAAGAAAAAATAATTCGTATTGGGCAAATGGCGAAACAAGCATCTGAAGATATGAGACAACTATCTTCAGAAGATAGAAGTAGAATTTTAATGAATATCAGTCAATTCATTAAAGCCAATCATTTCAAAATACTAGAAGCAAATCAAAAAGATATTGAGGATGCAAAAAATAAAAATTTATCGTCACCTCTTGTCAATAGACTCATACTAGATCAAAAGAAAATAGATGCTCTGGTAGCCACTGTAGAAAATATTGCTCAAATGCAAGATCCATTAGGTCAAATTTTAGATGAATGGTCACAACCAAATGGACTTAGCTTTAAAAAAATTACTGTCCCACTAGGAGTGATTGGTATTATTTATGAATCTAGACCGAATGTTACAGTGGATGCTGCTGCTTTATGTTTGCGTTCAGGTAATATTCCTATTTTAAGAGGAGGTAAGGAGTGTATCAATTCAAATACAGCTCTTTATCAATGTATTCAAGACGCCTTGTCTGATTTAGGATTTAATAAAAATTTAGTTTGTTTTATTGATGATGTCGATAGAGAGTTTGTACAAGAACTTATTCGATTAGATAAATATGTAGATTTAATAATTCCAAGAGGAGGTCTTTCTCTCATTCAATCTATTTCTCAGAACTCTACCATTCCAACTCTTAAACACTTAAATGGTATTTGCCACACATATTGGGATAACGAATATAGTGAAGAAAATGCAGAAAAAATAATTGTGAATGCAAAATTAAGAAGACCTGAAATATGTGGCGCCACAGAAACATTGCTTGTGCATGAGAAAATTGACTCTGTTTCTATAAATAATGTTTTGCAAAGCTTAATGAATCAGGGTTGCATAATTAAGGGTGATAAAAAAATTAAAAATTTTTTTCCATCTGCAATAGAAGCAACCGAAGAGGATTGGTCTACAGAATATTTAGATAAAATCTTATCCGTAAAAATGGTGAAAGATATTGAGGAAGCTACTAAACACATTAATAAGTATTCTAGTGGACACACTGAAAGTTGCTTAACTAATTCGAGTCAGACAATAAATTATTTTTTCAAACATTGTGACAGCGCGATACTTCTTCATAATGCATCAACTCAATTTGCAGATGGTGGTGAATTTGGATTTGGAGCAGAAATAGGAATTTCAACAGATAAACTTCATGTAAGAGGACCAGTTGGAGCTCAACATTTAACGACATTTAAATATTTAGTAACGGGAAATAATCAAGTAAGACCTAAATGACATTAGAAGCTAGCATTCTTGAGCTAAACCCCCACCGTTTATATTTAGAGGAATTAGATAGAACTAAAATAGTTCATGTCATTAAGTACACTATTTATCTTATTGAAAAAAATACTCATAATTTTTTAGAAAATTTTTCTGAAGAAGATCTGGTAGAGATCAATAAAGTACCATTAACAAATGATATTAATAATAATCTTTTTTTTAAATACAGGAAAAATAAATTACCATTAAGTACAATTGCTCTTATTCGGGATAACAACTTAATGATATTTACAAATTCAATTTTATTTAATTTTAAATTACGCAACCCAATGGTTCTTCAGCCAATTTCTAAAGATCAAAAATTAATCATTGATTTATTTTATGAATCTCTTGAAGAGTCTAAAATTAACAATCAGTTTATTAAAACTATTGTATGAATAAAAATTCTATAGGAATATTTGGTGGATCTTTTAATCCTTTTCATGAAGGTCATGAATATGTAATACAAAATACTAAAAAATATTTAGATCTATCTCATTTTTATATCGTTCCTAATTATGGTAATCCTTTAAAATTTAAATCCCCTAAAACTCCTATTCGTGAAGTTTTAAATAATCTTAGAAACTCTACAATAAACTTAAATGTTAAAGTAAGTCCTTTAGAATATTCGATAAAATCTCAAAGCACTTATGAACTTCTTAGAAAAGTTCAAAAAAAATGTACTCTTGATAGTTTTGTATTAATCATAGGTCTTGATCAGTTATGGGAATTAGATAGATGGGTCAACTTTGAGTGGATAATTAATAATATTAGTATTTGTATTGTCTCTCGACCTAGCTATGATATGGAAATTGACAAAACAAAAATTTATAATAAATTTTCTCCATATTTCATGACATCAGCAAAACAGTTTTTAGTATCAAAATCACCCAACTTATTTTTATTAAAGTTAGAGGGTATTAATATTTCATCGACCTATATTAGGAATAACAGTTGAAAAAAAATCATAAAGATCCCTCTGTTCAAAGCATAGTGAACGCCTTAGATGATAATAAGGCTGAAGATATTCAAATTATTTCCCTTAAAGGAAAAGCTGATTTTGCAGAATTTATGGTAATAGCTTCAGGTAGATCATCTAGACATGTCGATTCCGTTTCTGAAAAAGTCTACCGTGGACTCAAAAAAGACAAGTTATATTGCAATAGACCAGAAGGAAGACCATTGTGCGACTGGACAGTTATTGATGCAGGGCACGTTTTAGTGCATATTTTTAGAGATGAAATTCGATCTATTTATGACCTGGAAAAACTCTGGTCTGAAGAATTTTCCTCTAGTCATAAAGTGTCAAACTAACTTGAAAAGAATTTTTTTCATTTTTGTACTATTTAGCACATTTTATTTTTCTAATGGTTTAGCCGAAACAACTAAAGAAACTTACAAACAGCTCAGTATTTTTAATGAAGTCTTTAATAGGGTCAAAGAGAGATATGTTGAGGAAGTCACAGATAAAGAACTAATTGAAAAAGCTTTAAATGGTATGCTTAGCGCTCTAGATCCCCACTCAAGTTTTATGAGTGAAGAAATTTATCGAGAAATGCAAATCGATACCGCTGGTGCTTTTGGTGGATTAGGTATTGAAATTACTATGGAGCAGGGATTTATAAAAATAATATCACCTATCGACGATACGCCTGCACAAAAAGCAGGAGTAGAGTCTGGTGACTTCATAACTCATCTAAACGGGCAATCAGTCGTGGGTTTTAGTATTAAAGAGGCTGTTGATATTATGAGAGGTGATGTTGGATCTCCGATCACAATAACAATTGTCAGGGGAATGAAAGAGCCTTTTGATATAGTTTTAGAAAGAGCAATAATTAAAATTCAATCCGTTAAACATAAAGTAATTGATCAAATAGGTATATTAAGAGTGACAGCTTTTAATGAACAAACAACAAGTGGTTTGAAAAAAATTATTGAAGAGCTGGAAAAGGGAGACATAGAAATTATAGGTTATGTTCTTGATCTTAGAAATAATCCAGGTGGACTTCTTGATGAATCCATCAGTGTCAGTGATTTATTTTTAGAAAAAGGTGAAATTGTTTCTGTTAGAGGAAGAGATTCAAAAGATGTTCAAGTTTATTCAGCAAAAAAAGGCGATATAATTAATGGTAAGCCTCTTGTCGTTCTTATTAACCAAGGTTCTGCATCTGCTTCAGAAATTGTAGCTGGAGCTCTTCAAGATCATCATCGTGCTCCAATATTAGGTATTACTTCATTCGGAAAAGGTTCTGTTCAAACTATAGTTACCATTGATAGTGGTGCTATTAGACTTACAATAGCTAAATATTATACCCCATCTGGGGATTCCATTCAGGCAATAGGAATAGAACCTGATGTTATTGTACCTCAAGCAGAAATTACCGTCCTTAATGATTTATTTACATTTAGGGAATCTGACTATCAGGATGCATTATCTAATGAAACTAAAGACATTAACGTTAAAGAAGAAGACAAAGAAGAAAGCCTTATCAATGATGATTATCAGCTTTTTAGAGCTATAGACGCAGTTAAAACTTTAGCAACCGTTCAACAGTAGTCATTAAAATGAATAAAAATTATCGTCCAAATGTAGGTATTATGATCATCGATCATAAAAAAAATATTTTTGTTGGACAGAGATTAGATCACCCTTCTCATTTTTGGCAAATGCCTCAAGGAGGTATAGACGCAGATGAAAAACCTTTTGATGCGGCCTTAAGAGAAGCTTTCGAAGAAACGGGTATAAAAAAAAATAATCTAAAATTAATATCAGAAATAAAGGAATGGTATCACTATGACTTACCATTAGATTTAGCTAAGACTTTATGGAATGGAAAATATATTGGTCAAAAACAAAAATGGTTTCTTTTTGAATTTTCAGGCAATGATAAACATATAAATGTTAATACAAAAAATGCGGAATTTTCTGAATATAAATGGGTTAATAAAAATTTTCTAATTAATAATATTGTTCCTTTTAAAAAAGAAGTTTATGAAAAATTATTGTCAGAGTTTAAAGAGTTTCTGTAAGAAGAGTTATTTATAAGAGGGGCTATTAACGACTTGTTCAAAAGTTTTGAGAGCTGTTTCATTGCCTTCTAGTTCTTGATAGGTTTTAGTTTGTTTATAATTATCTTTGTTCAAATCTTTTAAAGATTCAATCTGATCAACTAGAACTTCACAGACTTTACCTTTAAGCATAACAAGACCACCTGATACAAAAAAACTTTCCTCAGTTTTATTGTTAGACATGATAGCCATTTGGCCAGGCCTAAGAGAGCTAATAAATGGTGAGTGATCTTGCATTGCTGCAAAATCACCCTCTGTTCCTGGTAAAACAGCCATTTCAATCTCTTTTTGGAAGATTACTTTTTTAGGAGATACTACTTTTAATTCAATCATAAGATTTATTAAGCTGCATCCTCTTCCATTTTTTTAGATTTTTCTAACGCTTCCTCAATGGTTCCTACCATATAAAAAGCATTTTCGGTAATATCGTCATAATCACCATTTACCAAACCTTCAAAACCTTTAATCGTGTCTTCTAGTGAAACAAATTTTCCTGGAGAACCAGTAAAAACTTCAGCAACATGGAATGGCTGACTTAAAAACTTTTGAATTTTTCTAGCTCTTGATACAACAAGTTTATCTTCTTCTGATAATTCATCCATTCCCAAGATAGCAATAATATCTTGAAGACTCTTATAAGTTTGAAGTGTTTTTTGAACATCTCTTGCTACTTTATAATGCCTATCACCTAGGGTTCTTGGCTCTAAAATTCTAGATGTAGAATCTAAAGGATCCACAGCGGGATAAATACCAAGTTCAGCAATTGAACGATTTAAAACAGTAGTGGCATCTAAGTGAGCAAATGATGTTGCTGGTGCCGGATCTGTTAAGTCATCAGCAGGAACATAAATAGCCTGCACTGAAGTGATAGATCCTTTGTTAGTTGTTGTAATTCTTTCTTGAAGAGCTCCCATATCAGTAGCAAGTGTTGGTTGATAACCCACAGCCGAAGGAATACGGCCCAGTAGAGCTGAAATTTCTGATCCTGCTTGAGTAAATCTGAAAATATTATCCACGAAGAATAAAACATCTTGATTTTCTTCATCTCTAAAATATTCAGCTTGGGTTAGACCTGAAAGGGCAACTCTTGCACGAGCGCCAGGCGGTTCATTCATCTGACCATACACTAGAGCAACTTTTGATTTATCTCCATTTACGTCAATAACGCCTGATTCTATCATCTCATGATAAAGATCATTACCTTCTCTTGTTCTTTCGCCAACACCGGCAAATACAGAATAACCACCATGAGCTTTTGCTACATTATTAATTAATTCCATGATAAGAACTGTTTTTCCAACACCAGCACCACCAAATAGGCCAATTTTTCCGCCTTTGGCGTAAGGCGCTAAAAGATCAACAACCTTAATACCCGTTACAAGAATTTCAGTTTCAGTGGATTGGTCAACAAAATCTGGAGCCGCTCTATGAATAGGAAGTTTTTTCTTAGTCTGAATAGGACCTCTGTCATCAATTGGCTCGCCAATAACATTCATAATACGTCCTAATGTTTCTGGTCCAACTGGAACTGAAATAGGATTACCTTGATCAAAAACTTCTTGTCCTCTTTGCATGCCTTCAGTTGCATCCATAGCAATTGTACGAACGGTATTTTCTCCAAGATGTTGAGCTACTTCTAATACAACTTCTTGGTCACCTATTTTTGTTATTAATGCATTCAATATAGAAGGGAGTTCTCCTTCAAAAGATACGTCAACTACAGCCCCTAATATTTGAGTTATTTTACCTGCTTTATTACTTGCCATTATATGCTCCTTTTCTAAACAGCCTCTGCGCCTGAAATAATTTCGATAAGTTCTTTTGTTATTACTGCCTGACGAGTACGATTATACTTCATTGTAAGTCCATCAATCATATCACCGGCATTTCTTGTGGCATTATCCATAGAAGTCATTCTAGCCGCATGTTCTGCTGCTGAACTTTCAAGGATACTGCCGTAAACTTGTGTTAAAAAGTTTCTTGGTATTAAATATTCTAATAATTCATTCTTATCTGGCTCAAACTCAAATGAAGAAGTATTTTCTTCATCAGAATTTTCCTTAGAATCTGATTGTTCAAGAGGAATTAAAGATTTATATGTAGGCTCTTGAGCAATAGCTGAGATAAATTTATTATATAAAATACTTACTTCATCAATTGCGTTAGATTCAAATAGTTCAATAATCTTATTCTTCACCTGCTCCGATACCTCTAACTGCCTATCGTTTGTATTAAGATCTTCAAATTTTTCTAAAATTTCTTGATCGCTTCTCTTATAAAAGGCACTTGCTTTTTTGCCTATTGGCATCAGTTTGATTTCTATACCTTTAGATTTTTTCTCTTTAATCCAAATGACAGCGCTTCTAAACAAACTAGAATTAAAACCACCACAAAGACCTCTATCAGATGAGTTAATAATTAGTAAAGCCACTTTAGGATTTTGTCGACCAACCAATAATTCAGGTAGTCCTGAGCTATCTTTAGATCCTCCAACCAGCGAAGAGAGAATAAAACTTAAACTCTCTGAGTAAAATCTAGAAGATTCTGCAAGCTCTTGAGCTCTTCGCAATTTACTTGCAGCTACCATTTTCATAGCAGAGGTTATCTTTCTAGTTGATTTAACACTAGCAATTCTGGTTTTAAGATCTTTAAGATTGGGCATTAGCTAAAGTTTTGACAAAAGTCTTTTAAAAACTCCCCTATTTTTTTATCTGAATCATCAGTAAAATCACCTGTAATATTAATCTCATTAAAGATATCAGGGTGTTTAGCTTTAAATCCTTCTAAAAACTTCTGTTGAAAGTCAGTAATCTTTGACGTTTCAATTTTGTCAAGAAAGCCTCTTACTCCAGAATATAAACTTAAAACCTGATCAGCAACTGTCATAGGAACATACTGATCTTGTTTCAGTAATTCTGTAAGTCGCTCGCCTCTTGCTAGAAGTTGCTTAGTGGATGCGTCAAGATCGGAAGCAAACTGAGAAAAAGCTGCCATCTCACGATACTGCGCTAATTCAAGCTTAATTTTTCCTGCAACTTTTTTCATTGCTTTTGTTTGAGCCGCTGAACCTACTCGACTAACTGATAAACCGACATTAATTGCTGGTCTAATACCTGAGAAAAATAATTCTGTTTCTAAAAATATTTGTCCATCGGTAATTGAAATTACATTAGTAGGAATAAATGCAGAAACATCTCCACCTTGCGTTTCAATAACTGGAAGTGCGGTTAAACTACCTCCTCCATTAGCTTCATTTAATTTACAAGCTCTTTCTAATAGACGTGAGTGTAAATAAAAAACATCTCCCGGAAAAGCTTCTCTTCCTGGCGGACGTCTTAAGAGTAATGACATTTGTCGATAAGCTACTGCCTGTTTAGATAAATCATCATAAACTATTAGGCAGTGCATACCATTATCTCTAAAAAATTCTCCCATCGAACAACCAGTATATGGAGCTAAAAATTGTAAAGGGGCTGGATCTGAGGCAGTTGCTGCAACTACAATAGTGTACTCAAGCGCACCGTTTTCCTCTAAGGTTTTTACCACCTGAGCAACTGTTGATCTTTTTTGACCTATAGCTACATAAATACAATAGAGTTTTTTTGATTCATCCTCTGATTTATTAATTTCTTTTTGGTTTATAATTGCATCAATCGCTACAGCTGTTTTACCAGTCTGACGATCTCCTATAATTAATTCTCTTTGTCCACGACCAACAGGAACCAATGCATCAAGAGCTTTTAAGCCAGTTTGCATAGGCTCATTAACGCTTTGTCTAGGGATAATTCCAGGAGCCTTAACTTCTATTCTTCTTGATTCACTGCTCTGTATTGGACCTTTTCCATCAATTGGATTTCCCAGTCCATCAACTACTCGACCAAGCAGGCCCTTACCAACAGGAACTTCAACAATACTTTTTGTTCTTTTAACAATATCGCCTTCTTTAATATTTCTATCATCTCCGAAAAGAACGATACCTACATTATCTTCTTGAAGGTTTAGAGCCATACCTTTGATGCCTCCTGCGAATTCTACCATCTCACCAGCTTGAACGTTGTCTAGTCCATAAACTTGAGCAACACCGTCACCAACTTTTAAAACTGTTCCTACTTCAGATATGTCAGCCTTACTATCAAAGTCTTTTATTTGATCTCTTATAATGGAAGAGATTTCAGATGCTTTAATCGACATTAAATGTCTCCTTTCACGTTATTTGTAAATTTTGAAACTTGGCTTCGAACACTTAAGTCGATCATCTTTGATCCAACCACAACGGTCATACCTCCAAGTAAAGAATGATTAGTATTAAATTCAATATTAATTTTTGATCCATATTGAGAATTAAGTAAATCTGAAATTTTTTTTTTTGTATCTTCATCTACATCACTTGCAGTAGTCACATTTGCTGATTGATATCCTCGCTTTGAAAGTAAAACTTCACCAAAACAAGAAAGGACTAAAGTTAGAATAGAGAGTCTTTTATTTTTATATAGCGTATCTAATAAGCCTTTTAATATTTTACTAGACTGCATTTCTTTTGTTAAAGAAGAAATTATTTTTAATTTATGCTCTCCTTTAGTAATAGGGGATTTTAAGACACTCATTAAATCTTCACTTGACTGAATAGCGCTTAAAAGTTCTTTCGTATCAGCAAAAAGTGAATCTAAATCATCATTTTGAACAGTACTATAAAGTGCTATTGCGTATCTTTTGGCTATAATTTTATCGCTCATTTTTTCCTTAAATAAAGTGATTTATTATCATATTGAGCGTTGTTTAAAGACTTAACAAATGACGCATCAGGATATATTAATTGGATCTATATCGATGCTTAAAAAACGTTGATTTTTATGGTTTATTACAGACTTAAGTAATCTAATTTTACGCTCAAGTTCTCCATAAGATCTTTCTTTTAAAAAAAATATTTGGTGGAAGTGTGATTTTTTGTAGGGAATCAAAGCTGGAGTGGGTCCATAAATTTGAATTTTTAACTTTTGGGATTTTTCTATAATTTCTAAAGTTATGTCTCTTAAATCAGACTGGCTTTTATGAAGTATATTTAATACTCCAATTTTAAAATAAGGAGGCAGATGAGAGGACTCTCGTCTTTCTAATTCCTTATCAATAAATTGATTTCGATCTTGATTGATTAAACTTTGGAATAAGGGATGCTTGATATTATAGGTTTGAATTAAAACATCACCTTGTGCACCCTCTCTTCCAGACCTTCCTGCAACTTGTTGAAACAATTGGTAAGTTTTTTCTAAGGCTCTGAAATCAGGACTATGTAAAGTCGAGTCACCATCAATAATATTGACTAATTTTAGATTTGGAAAATGGAAAGATTTACCAACTATTTGTGAGCCTATAAGAATTTTTGTTTTATTATTGTGCACTTCATTAAAAAATATTTTTTTATTATTTTTATTTCTAAGAGTGTCACTAGAAAAAATCTGGACTTTATTCCCAGAGAAAAGTCTCAAAACTTCCTCTTGGAGTCTTTCTAAACCAATGCCAAGTGAAATAAATTTAGCACTAGAACATTGAAGACACGCTTGATTGTTGTCATATATACTAGCACAATGATGACAAATTAATTTATTTAATGATTTATGATATACTAAATTTGTTGAGCAATTTTTACATTGAACAGTAGCATGACAATGAGAGCACATTTTAGTTGGTGCATAACCTCTTCTATTCAGAAAAAAAAGAACTTGTCCATTATTTCGTAAAACATGACTTGTTTTTTCAAACATTTCTTTAGAAATCCAAGAGGTTGAACTTGGTTTACTTAGATTCATATCGATAAGCTGTATTTTAGGCAGAGAAGTTTTAAAAAATTGTGAAGTTAAATGATATTGCTTAATTTTGCCTTTCTTAACATTATATAAAGTTTCTAAAGAAGCTGAAGCGCTTACCAAAAGACACATTGATTTCTCCTTACTTGCTTTTAAAATCGACATGTCTCTAGCATGATATTTAGGACCATCGTCCTGCTTGTAAGAACTGTCGTGTTCTTCATCACAAATAATTAATTTTAAATTATGAAATGGAAGTAAGACAGAAGATCTCGCTCCAACCACAACACAAGGCTCTCCCATTAATAAAGATCTTAGTATTCTAGATTTTTGATTTACCGTTTGTTTTGAATGCCAAACATAAGGCTTACATCCAAAATATTTGAAGAATCGATCAGACCAGTCTTCAGTCAATGCAATTTCTGGTAATAAAACTAAAATTTGTTGTCGGTCAATCAAAGCTTTAAAAATAAATTTAAAATATAATTCTGTTTTACCGGATCCTGTTACACCGTCTATTAAATGACATGAGTACTTTAATAAATTATCTCTGCTAATTTCTTGAAAAATTTTTTCCTGCTCATCATTTAAGAGAATGCTGTCTTCTTTAGCATTAAATTGAAATCCTAAATTAGTCTCTATGATTTTATTTTCATTTTGATAGTTTAAAAAAACTTTATTTGAAATATTATTCTCGTGAATTAAATTTTTTTTATTTTCATAAATTTTATCTTTAAATAAAAGATAATTTTTAATCTTTTTTTTCAAATTTAATTCTGATCCAATAGATAATTTAAATGACATTCCTAAATCTATAAAATAATGCTTAGATAAATATTCAATAAATTCTAAATGGCTAGATCTAAATATATATGAGTGGATCTCGGTAATAGTTAAAATTTTTTTTTTATCAAAAGTAATTTCGGATGATATCGCTTCAGATAAAACAACTCCAATCGATTTTTTATTTCTAATAGAAATGTCTACTATTTTTCCCGACTTGATTTTTTCAGTATGTTTATATAACAAAGGTCGGTCTATAAGACCAAAGGGAATAACTTTAAAATAATACATGTTCTTAAATAGAGATTCTCATTTATAATATCATGATATGAACTTTTTAGACTTACTAGAAAGCAAGCAAATTGATCGATCTTTAATTGATGAGTTTAAAGACTGGGTGACTTACTTAAAGGATATCAAAGGCTTCTCTCAAAATACTTATAACTCATACTCCTATGATTTTGTTGATTTTTTAATTTTTCTTAATCATCATTATGCAAAAAATATAACAAATCACGATATTATAAATTTAGATTTAAAAACCTTAAGGTCTTGGTTGTCAGACTTAACTTTGGAGAGAAATTATATAAATGTTTATAAAAATCCTCTTTCTGCCAGGTCTAGAAGAAGGGCTATTAGTTCTTTAAAGAATTTTCTTATATATATGAAAACTAAGTCAAATTCTTATGATAAACCTTTTGGTCAAATCATACTTCTTAAAAGTCCAAAGATACCTAGATCTCTTCCTAAATCAATCCATGAGGATCAAGTGGATATACTGCTAACAGAGTTAGAAGATGTTACTAAAAAAATTTGGATTAAAAAAAGAAATAAGGCAATATTTTTTCTTCTATATGGCTGTGGTCTTAGAATTAATGAAGCACTTTCGTTAACAATAAATCACACTAAAGATTTATCTTCTTTAACTATTATGGGTAAGGGGGGAAAGGAAAGAATGATTCCGGTACTAGAGGTGGTTCAGGATGCCATCAAAGATTATTTGAATTCCCTGCCCTATAAAATAAATGATCATCAGTCTATTTTTATTGGAGATAGAGGCACACCCATGCAAGCAAGAACTTTTCAACGTGACTTAAGAAATGCAAGAATTAATTTAGGACTACCTAAAACATCTACGCCTCATGCACTTCGGCATAGCTTTGCAACACATATACTGAAAAATGGCGGTGACTTAAGAACAATACAAGAATTACTTGGCCATTCATCTTTATCTACAACTGAGATTTATACAGAAGTAGATGAGGTTAATTTAGAAAAAACATATAGAAGCAAGAACCCATCAAAAAATAACAATTAAACGTTAATTTTATTATCTCCTCTGACAATAAAATCTGGATTTAAAATATTTTCTTTTTGATATCTAACTCTAGAACCATCTAAAGTTAAAACCGATCCGCCTGCACCCTCGACAACAGCTTGTGCAGCTGCAGTATCCCATTCTGAGGTTGGAGCCAATCTTGGATAAATATCAGCTAAACCTTCGGCAACTAAACAAAGTTTTAAAGAACTTCCTGAATGAATAGTTTTAACCAGGCCTAATTTTTCAATAAAATTTTTAGTACTTTCATTTAAATGACTTCTACTAGCTACGACTCTAATAGGAGAATGAGCGCTAGAAACAAAAATATCTTTATGCTCATTAGTTTCTTCTATCTTAATTGCTCCTAAGTTCTTTCCACCAATATAGGCAATACCACTAACGGGATGAAAAACAATTCCAATTAAAGGAAAGTAGTTTTCGATAAGAGCAATATTGACAGTAAATTCTCCATTCTTACTAATAAACTCTTTGGTTCCATCTAATGGATCTATCAACCAATAAATTTCTGATTTTGTATAGGTATTCTCTGACTCTTCAGAAATAATCGGTATCTGACTTATAGAAGATAATTGATCTGATATGATCTTGTGAGACACTAAATCGGCCTCTGTTAAAGGCGATTGATCAGTTTTATAAGTAATATTAGGTTCTTGGTTATTGTAGGAATTAAGTATTAATGATCCAGCTTCTCTAACAATATCAATTAAAGCCGTAAAATATATATTTTGTCGTAATTTGCTATTATTATCAATAATATCCATATATATATAAACAACTATATACAATTTAAATTAAAATACTATTTTATTCAAAACACGACATTATGATAAAACCTATAAATAATTCACTATTTTACTCTACTAATAAATCAAGTAGGCAAATTGCTTGGGATAGCGAAACTCACTTTGAACTATTAAGTAATAAAAAATATTTTAATACTAAGCGAAGTTATGAACGGTGGATTGAAAAAAATCAATTTTTCCCACCTACTATTAAATATGAAGATTATATAAATAATAATTTAGGTAAAATTAAATTACAATTTTTTAAACGTACATTAAAACAGTATGAAGATAAAAGATCATTAATCTTATTTATTCAAATTCATAAAATCGATAAGCAATATATTTTATTTACTAACGATAGAAGAGGTGGAAAAAGATGGGCTTTAATATCTTCTGATAGTCAGCATGAAATTTTAAAAGGGTTAGAGGCTCTTTCTTTTAGGTTAAAGAAAAACTTTATATGTATCCCCGATGAGCCAATTATCGAAAAATTTTTTTTAATTACAGAAAAATTTAAAAGCTTTGATTTTAATTTTAAATCTAAAATAGTTTGCCATATTCCTATATATCTTTTTTATAATAATATTCTTTTGCAAAATG